>JAFVEU010000273.1 GCA_017475845.1 Lachnospiraceae bacterium
AAGAGAACCTGGCTTCCTTTTCCGCTTTGATGCCGGGAAAGGACCCTGATGATTACGAGATCATGATCGGTGCCGTCGAAGACAATGAGGCAGCAGGCGTTGCTCTTTATAATACTTTAGATGACGCCCTGATGCTGGACTATATCTTCGTATCGGGAAAATTCCGGCGAAGGGGGATAGGAACAGCACTTTTAGAGGACTTCATCACCGAAATAAAGGATGCGGGGCCGGTTGCCATTCATATCAATTATCCTGAGATCGCCCAGGATATCTACCACTTCACGGTAGCAAGGGGGTTTAAGATATTCCGTGACGGCATGGCATACAGAACCCCCGTCAAAGCCCTACTGGAGGCTCCGAAGCTTGCAAAGCTCCTTAAGAATCCCGGGAAAAACACTGTTAAGAGGCTCTCGGACCTTTCCAGATTTGAAAGATCGGTACTGATCCGTTCCCTGGATGCCCAGGAGATGGAAGAGGGCATTATCAAAGATTCATCTCTTTCAGATGAGCTTTCCCTTGTTACCATTGATTCCGTGAACTCTGTTCCTTCGGCCTGTATATTATGCAGACAGGAAATGAAGAGTATCGTCATATTGTATCTCGTGAATTTCCTCAAAGATCCCTTCCAGCTGGTGGATCTTATAAGGACACTTAGGGACAGGATAGAAGAGGCGGGGCTTACGGATAACGACCTGGTTTTTGTGACCATGGACAGCAAAGCGAAAAAACTTCCCGAAACCCTCCTTGGAGGAGATGAGCTGCTGATAAGCAGCGGTGATGTTATAAGCGCCATCAGGATGATAGAGTGATAAAGCGGTAAGTACAGACAGGAGACGGTATGCCTTTAATTGGTGATATTTTCAATGACAATGGGGAAAACATCGATTATTCCCTGAATATCAAACAAAAGGAACAGCAGTTTAGGTCTGCTGAATTTGCCCCTCAGGAAAATGTTACAAAAGAGCAGGTACAGACTGTGGACCGCCGCATGGGGATCGTTAATGAGAGTGCCAAAAAGCATGACAGTCTTTATGACCGTATGAAACGGATCACAAAGACGGCCATTGAAGGATCCTCCTGGCTTTCATCCCGTATCCTTCCAAAGGAGAAGGCCCTTGATGATGAAATGAACACTGCCGCGAGCAGCATCGGCATTTCCAGCTTAAGCTCAAGCCAGCGTTCGAAACGCGGGAAAAAATTTGCCGATAAGGCAAGGATGCAGGCAAAGATGATAAACCTTGCGAATAAATGCAGATGGCAGAGAAAGGAAGCTCTTTCGGATCTTATGGAGCACGGAAAGAACTCAAGGCTCGGAAAGGATTTCATTGTCACCTATGTAAAGGATTTCGAGGGGGATATCTTCAGGGACGGGGTTATTATGGACAAATCCTCGGATACCTATCTTAAGGATGTGGATAAGGATATTGATGATGTTTCCACGATGCTCAGGGATCTTGCCTTTTATTATGAACATAAGGCAAGGGACGAAAAGTATGATAAGAAAAAAGGAAAACCCTTCAAATATGATGTGATCGAAAAGATCGCCGATTCAAAGAAAAGAAATGAGGGCTTCCGCGAGGTTATCAGGGATTTTGACAGGCTTGATCTCTCAAAGTTTAACTATAAGGACAATGATGAGTTTTCAGATAACGAAAAGCATTCCTTTGAAGTCCGTTACGCGGAGCTCAGGGCCTTTTCCCATGTGGGAGAAATGCTAAAAAGCCTTAAAGGGATTTCAGATGATCTTACGCTGCAGAAGAATATGAAAGCCTATCAGGCAAAGGCCGCAATGGTTAAGGAAATACTGGAGGACTATGAAAACCGGATGATCATGCTCCAGTCTCCCTATTATACTCTTCTTGCAGGGAAGGATGTGGGGAAATTTTCCGATGAAGAGCTGAAGGAAAGGATAGGAAAGACCGAAGACCCCCTCGTAAGACAATATCTTGAGAGGGTTCTTGAAAAAAGACAGAATAAGGATGCCTTCGGAAGAGGGAAGAAGGCGGAGAAGATCTTTGAAAAGAAATTAAAGGAACTGAAATCAGGGAAGAATGAAAAGTGGGAGCCTACGCTGGAAGAGTATGTGAGCCAGAGATCCCAGATGTATTATTTCCGCCCGGACACTTATGTAGTATGTAAGTATCCTCCCTTCCTCTATGACAAAAGTAAGGACAGGGCTGAGCTTGAAAAAAAGGCAGAGGACATTAAGGTTCTCCATAGAGAGCTTATGGCAGGCACTAACCTCTATGGGGACGGATCAAAATCCACCCCGGATTTCCTGTATGTCCATATAGATGAAGCACTGTATAAAAGCTTTGTAAGACATCAGCAGGAGCTGGAAGATGTGGGATCCAAGGTAAGGACTCTGGAAGAAATGAGAAAGGATGCTGTGGGAGCCCGGGGAGATGAGATGGATGACCTCATTGAGAAGCTTACGGGTTCAGACTCCTTTAAGAGAATCCAAACGGATTATCTTAATGAGGCGGAGGAATTAAAAATAAAGCTCGCTGCCTGGCGGAGCGACCACAGGGGATGATCATAACGAGACAGGGGGAGTCAGGGGACGGCCAGTTAAGATAAAAGCTGCTTTCCCCGGAAAAGTGCTGGCCATCTCTC
>JAFVEU010000274.1 GCA_017475845.1 Lachnospiraceae bacterium
TACTTACTCATGCCAATGATGGAAACCTCATTGTCCCTGCGACTTATCTAACACAGTATTATTACAATTATGGTACTGGGCCTCAGATTGGTGCAAACAATAACTTAGGAAAGTTCCAAGTGCGGGGCCGAAAAACGGAGCGGCTTATCGCACATTAGCCGCCCCGCATTTGGTACTTTTCTATTGAACCAAGTCCTGCGCCCGGAACTTGTATGCAGTTTTAATCGTTAGCCATATCTCGTAAAACTTTAAAATAGCACCTTGAAAATTGATAAACACTTGAAATTTGATAAAAGATCCCATGACTATAAGACCGTCGCGACGGGCGGTCTGTGGGGACAACTTATTCAGCACATTGCAAGACAGGCTTTCTGCGCAGGCAACGGCAGCTGTGAGCATGGCATCCCACGCGGAAGCCGTTCCATCCGACCATTGCAGTTAGGGCAGGCACATATATCCCTGTTGTAGAGGGCGAGCATAAGCTCATCGATCTTCATGTACCTGTATGGATTGCCGATATATATCACGTTTCTAAGACGATGTATCAGCTTGAGGTAATCACTTTTGCAGCAGTTTGATAGATATCCTGACAACCGCATCCTGTGAAACCCAGACGGAGGAATGTGCTGGAGAAAACGCCGAATGAATTCAACACCGGTGACCGTCAGCTCTTTTTCTTTGGAGCCATCGGCATAGTCCTTGTAGCGGAAGGTAACAGAACCGTCATCAAAGGACACTATCCTGCTGTTAGCTATTGCTGTGCGAAAGGAATACCTCGCGAGATATTTTACAGCATTACCCTTGCCGTTGAAGGTCTCTTTCACGAAAGGGATCCACTTCATCCCGAAGAGATCGTTTACGAATGATTTCCAGGCTAAAGGATCTTCGAGTTTTTCTGCACTTGACAGGTTGAGCTCACCAGAGTCATACATTCTTTTCAGGGCACACATGTATCTGCCCCTGAAAGATGCAGCAAGAACCGGTAGCGGGATGAAGAACCCCTTGTGAGGGGTTTCGACAAAGCGCCCGTCAGGAGTAATCCCGCCACCGGAGATACACACATGGAGATGAGGATGATAGTTCAGTTTCTGCCCCCACGTATGTAAAACGGAGATGATACCGGGCTTTGCCCCCATAAACTTTTTATCTTTACACAGGCTTATGAGCGTGTCACGGGCAGATGAAAAAAGCAGTCCGAGCAAGGAAGGGTTAGACCTTATAAGGCCGTTAAGGTCTTCAGGGATCGTAAAAACGACATGATAATAAGCGATGCCCTTTATAAGTTCCGTGTTACGCTCCAGCTCCCATTTTCTTTCCAGTGCTGACTGACAGCAGGGGCAGTTGCGGTTGTTACATGATACAGCATGGATCTCGGTAGTACCACATTCCGGACAATAGGACACATTGTATCCGAGTTCGCCTGTTTTGCAGCGGCTGATCGCTTCTGCAGCCTTTAATACGTTGGGATGGGTTTGTGGATACTGTTGTCTGTATTCAGGCAGATACAGGCGGAAGATTTCCCTTATGGGATATTCAGTCGTCATCATAAGGACTCCTTATGTTTCTGCCGTTGCCAATGCCGAGAGTGAGATAAATCTCCGTGGATGACAGGGATTTGTGGCCGAGAGCTTCCTTTATGGACATAAGGTCTGCACCGGACTCATAGAGGTGGAGTCCGAAGGCGTGACGAAGGCTGTGAAGGGTATAGCCTTCTCCTGTCATACCGAGACGGGCTACAGAGGCGGCAAGAACTTTTCGGACAGACTCTTCTGATATGTGACCGGATTTTCCTCTTCCGGGGAAGAGCCAGCTGCCTTTCGATGCATCGGGATAGACAGAGCGCACATATACCCTAAGATCCTCAAAAGCCTTTTCTGAGAGTATTGAATAGCGGTCAGAACGGTTTTTTGATCTGGAGACGTATATCTGTCCTTTGGAGTGATAGATGTCACCGCAGTGCAGCCGGCACAGCTCGCTTACACGCATACCCGAGGAGTATAATAGAGCGAGTTCAGCCTTGTGCTTGGGGTTGTCCGTGGCATTTATGAGAGCCAAAACCTGATCTCTCGTGGGAACTTTTGGAAGCGCAGTATCAAACTTGAGGTTAGGCACCTCCCTCATATCCCAGTCCTTATGCAGGACATAGAAATAGAAGTCACGCAGCTGTGACAAATGAACATTTATGGTACGTGGATTGAGCTTTCTGGCTTTCTTGAGAAAGCGAACGTAGGAGCGGATCTCATCCCAGGTGACTGAGTCGAGGGATCTTTTCGGAAGCTCATCCTCAACCCACTGAATGTATGAGGTCATGTAGGAAACATAAGTGGCGACGGTCTTTACAGAAAGATCGCGGAAAGACAGGATGTCCTTGTGTTTATCAAGAAGAATAGAGTTATTTTTATTCATGGCATAAGCCCTCCTTATAGAAATCATCTGTATGGTCAGTAGAAACAGATGATACCGGAGGACTGCGGCAGGTATTGTATAGATAAGAAAAATGCGATAAACTCATCTCCGTAGGGAGCCCTACGGAATGAAGGCAAGGTCGCCAAACTAAGCAATCATCCGTGGGGCGATTCCTTTCTTTAGGGATGATGAGATATTAAAAGAAAACTCCCGCCAATGCAATAACGGGAGAAATAACCATAGAAAGGCTTCATGCGCAGGGCGCAGGATTTGGTTCAATGGTTCTATTGCTACCTCCTCTCCTGATAACGAGGATGAAAACAACCAAGAGAGTCTTGTATCAGCCTCTGTTCACCCATCTGAACTGCCTCAAAACGTAAAATGGGCAGATATCATGTGGGAAATTGATGAGAATACTTATGAGATTCAGTCGCCTGCCCATCTTTCCGATTATTCTGTTTATATCAGAA
>JAFVEU010000275.1 GCA_017475845.1 Lachnospiraceae bacterium
GAGCGTATTTCACATATCATTTCGGCCACAGTGCGAATCTCCGTCTCGCCTTTCTTTTAGAGGGCATCCCGGCTCCCGAAGAGAAGGAGATCTTAAGGCTTAAGGAGCTGGCGGAGAAGGTATTTTACTTTGATCCGCAGGCAGGATCTTTTCTCTATACGGAAGTTAACGCAGATGAGAAGCTGATGGCTTTCATCGGAGGACAGGATATCATTGATCCGCTGTTTTCCGACATTACGGAGCGCTATGTATGTTCCGGACATGATGAGGCAAAGGTCATCGTAAATAAGGGACTTATAGAAGAGGGAACAGAGCTTTTTAAGTCCGGAGGAAAGGCGGTGCAGCTTTCCGGAAAGGGAGGCAGGCGCTTTCTGGCAAAGAGGATCGCAGAGGGGACAGGGAAGGATTTCCTCTTTATCAATGTCAGGGACTTCCTTCATGAAGCCGGAAAGGAAGGCTTACCGAAGTTCAGGAGCGGACTTATCAGGGAGGCGCTTCTCGATCATGCGGGGATATGCTTCTACGGGATGGACAACTTCTTCCTGGACAAGGGAAGACCCGGGTCCGATGCGGAAGACAGCAGGAACCGCGATCTGGAGCTTTTGGAGAGAAAGCTTTTCATACCCATAATGGACAGGGGGATAGAGCTCATCCTCTGCACTGATTATAAGAGAGCTCTTTTGAAGAGCACGGGCCCCGGGGAATTCAGGAACCTAAGGCTTCCGGATAATATAAGCTATGACGACAGACGTGCTCTCTGGGAAGAGGTGATAAGAGACAGCGGAACGCTCTTTGACGCTGACGAATTATCCCGCCGTTACCGACTGAATGCCAGCAGTATCTATAAGGTGATGAAGAGTTATCTGCTGAGCAGGGGAGAGGGAAGCAGAGAGAATGATGATGAGCTTTTCACCAGGGTCTGCATGGAAGAGATCATGGAGGGAAGGGATACCGGACTGGGAAGAGTGGTCTTCCCGGATATCACCTTAAAGGATGTGAAGATCAGGGATTCCCTGATGAGAGTGCTTAAAAATGTGGTGGGATCCGTAAGGTCAAGCGAAGTGATACTTGATCACTGGAACTTAAAGAAGACCTATCCCTACGGCAGGTGCGTAAGCCTTCTTATCTCGGGTCCTCCCGGTACAGGTAAGACCATGACGGCCAACGCCATAGCAGGTGAACTGAGCCTGGCCCTTTATCAGGTAAATCTGTCCAACATTGTAGACAAGTATATAGGGGAAACAGAGAAGAACCTGGAGAAGGTGTTTGATTACGCGGAGAGAAGCAATTCCGTACTGATTTTTGACGAAGCGGACGCACTTTTCGGAACAAGGAGTGAGGTCAGGGATTCCAAGGACCGCTACGCAAATGCTGAAATATCCTATCTCCTGCAGCGGATAGAGGCTTATGAAGGGATAGTGATCCTTGCCACCAACATAAAGGGCAACATCGATCCCGCATTCATGAGGCGTATCCGCTATGTGGTGCATTTCGAGAATCCGGATGAGGATATGAGAAGGGAGATATGGAAGAACCTTCTTACAGAGGACGTACCTCATGAAGATATAGATGTGGATTATCTGGCAGCCCAGTTTGACGATTTCACGGGAAGCGTGATCAAGACGGTATTCTTAAATGCCTGCGCTTACGCCACCGACAATAATGAGATCCTTGCAATGAAACATCTGGTATATGCTGTAAAACACGAACTGGAGAAAAGCTCCGCAGTGGGCTTCTCCGTAGATACACTTGGGAAATATGCTTATCTTGCATGATGAGGGATCAAAATGCCACCTAAAGCGACTGAATTCAAAACTTCATTCGAAAGTCAGACCGATGATCAGGTCATAGATGCCTCCGTAGATGATACCCTGCGTTCCTACATGGATTCGGGTGATGCGATTTTCGAAAACGAGGATGTGGACGGAAACGGCCTCCGGAGGGAGACTGTTGTGGATCAGGTCCGGACCAATATCTTAAAGCGCCTCGATGAGGAAAACCGGGCAAGCGTAAGTGCCGCAGATCAGGAAAGGGGCGTTCACCGGCGCTATTCCGGATCTCTGGTTTCCATGTTCGGTTCCCTCACACAGAACAGGAGGGAATACCTTGAAGGAGAACAGGCCTATAATGCCCTGGAGGAGGCAGACCGGCAGGACAATGAGAGAAATGCGAACCGTGTGTTACGGTTCTTCAAATTCAGGAAGTTCAGAAAGAAGAGTATCCTGAAGAAGAGAGAGGAACTGAACCGGGCTCTTGCCGCGAAGATACAGGGGATCGTGCAAAGGGCCAGAGACTGGGATAAAGAGCGTATACGCTATAAAGAGTCGGATATGCGTAAGCATTACAAG
This sequence comes from Lachnospiraceae bacterium, assembly GCA_017475845.1. Lineage (GTDB taxonomy): Bacteria > Bacillota > Clostridia > Lachnospirales > Lachnospiraceae > NK4A144. Next base: position 2,349 of record JAFVEU010000275.1, read on the forward strand.
GCCTATGATGCCCTTGCAAAATCCTGGTATGAGCTGACTCATGAGAGGGCAGTTTCGTCTCTTCCCGAAGATGCCACTGAGGAACAGAAACAGCAGGCAATGGAGTCCCGTGCCATTCCGGAAGAGTATTCGAAAAAGATAGTGGAATATACGGGCGTATATGATATTGACAATGTGGCCCGGAAGCTGGGGGATGCCGTCGGGAATATCAATACGGCCATCACGGCGGATGATTTTACCTTTATTCCCTATAAACGGCTGCAGGATTCCCATAATCAGGAAAATGTTGAGAATCTGACGAAAACCCATACAAGGATACTGCTTCTGTCCGAAGCGGATGAGAGTACGGGGATAAAGACCAGATATAAGTTCGACTCCGGATTTTTAGGGGACAGGGCAAAGAGGCAGTTTACGGCGGCGGATTCCGATAACCTTGGGGTTGAGGAGCAGCCTCAGGCTCAGGCTCAGGCACAGGATCCTCTTGCCCGTTATGCGGAAAACTATCATCTGGAATCTGACAGAAGAGATGTGAACAATCGTTTCCTGTTTTCAGAGAAAAATGCGGAAATACTTCATGCAAATCTCAGGAGAAACGGCAAGAAAGTATACGGTTTCCTGATGAACGGAGAGTTCCTTACCAATGACACCGAAGGCGAAGAGGATGAGGGAGCTCCCGACGGGAGAAGAGTAGCCGGAAAACAGGATATGGAATTCTTCGGAAGGAGAAACTGGAACAAGCAGGAAAAAGCCGAAAAACTCAGGGTGGCCATACGTACCGCCCCTTTCTTCAAACATGTAAACGCCCGTACCATACAGTATTATTCAGGATACAACGCGGATAGTGATTTCGGCAATGGCCTGAGAAAGGAAATGAACAAGTTCTGGCAGGATGCTCAGGCTGATAATCGCTCAAAAGAGGATACTCTTCTCGCCCTAAGGCAGAATCCGGCCTCTTATAATGAACTCTCAAAAGAGATGAAGGGACCTGCACTTGTGGCATATGTACTGGACGCCGCCACAAGGGAGAGAGGAGAGAATGAACCTGCATTTTCCTTTACGGAACCGAATAGCGATCCGGTTCTTTCTGTTGCCATGAGAGGGGACGGAGCTGCCTTAAGGCTTGCCTGTATGGCCATGCTGACGGAGAACAATCCGCAGTTCTGGGGTCTTGCAAGGAAGATCATCGTAGATACCAGAAGGGTGAATACACGTACCTTATCCAAGCTCAAATATCTTCCTAAGACAGGGATGATGATGAGGATGGGTCTGCTTGATGAGCTTGCCAACCATCAGGGGGTATTCAGCGAGATCGATCTTACCAAGGACGATATCATGAACGTTGTGCATGTGCCCCAGGGAAGCGTATATATGGAGGAACTGAAGAACAGAAGGGGTGCCGGGAATTGGTTCAAAAAAAATCTCCTTAACGGGGAGCTTATTTCAACAGCCATAAAGTCTGCCACCACCGGTTTTTCCGTTTATGAGAACGCTTCCGATGCTGATAAGCTTATGAGTAATCCGAATTTTGCCGTTGACAGTGCGACGAAGAGCGAGAGGCTGGAAAGGAAAGTGTGGCTTAATTACGCCTCAGCTTCTGCGTCGGCAGCCAACTTTACCTCTATTCTCGGTGCAGCCGGAATAGCCGCTACATGGCAGCTCGGAGGGGATGCTAAGGAGGCAAGATCCGGATATTTCCAGTATGCCACAGTTATGAAGATGTTTAACAAGCTGGTGGCGATCATCAAGGCAGTAATAAAATTCATAAAGTATGTCAGGAAGAAGATCAAGCAGAAAAAAGTACGGGATATGACCGAGGATGAGAGGATCGCCTATGAAGCTGAGCAGAGGTCAAAGCTAAAGGATCTGGATGCCACCACCTTTAAGGAAGTATTGAAGTTTTTGAGCAATGTTGTGGGATTTATAAACAGTTCCAGGGAATTGGCATCCTACCATGTGGCAGAGAAAGAAGAGAGCCTTATCAGCCATTGGCTTACCGCTGTTAATAAGCAATGGGGAGAGCTTTTGGCGTTCAACGGTCCTCTGCAGTATATTCTGGATACCGCACAGAACTGCATATCCATTATAGAGGATATAACCGACATAGTGGTAAACAGTAAAAGGATCTCCCGCATTGATGCAGCCGACAGAAGGCTGCAGACTGCGTTGAGCGCTATCCGTACCCATGAAGAAGCCCGGCGGCAGAACCAGCAGCATGGTGAAGAACAGCCTCAGGCAGAACAGCCTCAGGCAGAACAGCCTCTTACAGAGGATGAGGCTCTGGGAAAAGCGGCTTCCGAGAATTCCCAGGCCCAGTACTTCATGTCTCTTACAAAGATGCAGTCCAGGAAGCAGAGGTCAAGTGCCGGATGGGATATCGGAGCTAGAACCCTGTCCATTGCAAAGGACACGTTTTCAATGACCGTTGATCCCACAAGCGGAGTGGTATCAAAGATCCTGAGGGCAGTCCTGTCCCCTGCTCCCATGCTCGCCAATTTCTTAGGCTGGGTTGTGGGGAAGGTTAAGTATGACAAGCAGAACTTTAAGAACAATATCGGCCAGATGCTGGGTGATCCGAAATATGTGAAAACCAGCTATTTCGACAAGGTGTTGAGAAGAGAGACAGGAATAGTGAGCTCCGATTACCTGGTCGACCTTGCCCGTATATTTACATCCATAGATACGCATGTTCTCATAAACAAGCCGGAAAAAACCGGAGGGGAGATGGAACTGGCAAAGACGGTAGTGGGTACGCTTTACGGAAATGTTAACGAGGATTCCATAAAGACCATCAAGCTCAGTGCCATGATGAAATATGCGGGGGTCAACGGGGAATCCGACTGGAGAGCTCTGCTCCGTAATTCCATTACGGATAAGTGATGTGAGAAAGAAGGGAGTAAGCCGGTATGGACGGAATGAGTATAATATTGCAGGGCATCAGACAGATGATGGATGAACTCTTCGACGGAGTGGAGGAGAATGACGGGATATACCGGTCCTTTGCGGAGCATCTGGGAGTGACGGATGCCGGAGCAGTGGTTGAAGTCCTTCCCGAGGGAGGGGTGAATGAAGAGGTGAGCTACCCCATCATCCACTTCTTCATAACCCTTGCTTCAAATGTACCGAAGGGGATAGAAAAGGAACTTGGCCATTCACTGAATGTCCTTAACAATATAATATCCGTAGGGGATTTCCCCTCCTTCGGATGCTTCTGCTATTATCCCTCCTTAGACCAGATCTATCTCTCCTACAGGCTGCCGGTACATCCGGAGGCTCCGGAGCGGGAACTGGACAATATCCGCTATTATCTCGGAGTTCTTTATGAGGAATTGGATGCTTTTATCGACTATATCATGTATTTATGCGATAATAAGGGGGGGAGTCCCGATCCTGACAGCTATGTTGAATATTTAAAGAATATCAGCGACTGGGACGACATTGAGGAAAGGGCAAAGACCCTTTCGGAGATCTTTGACGAAATGAAAGAGTGATAAAGGAACAGGGTAAATGTTTATTCCTTTTAATAATAAACAGCTTTTGGTACGCCGTGCGGGACTTATAGTATATGATGTGCTGGCGGTGATAGTAAGCTCTGCGGTCGGTCTTTTATTGAGATTCGACCTTTCTTATGATGAGCTTTTAAGTACTGCGGGAGGATATATGTGGCAGGAGAATCTGTGGAAATTCCTGCCGGCAAACATACTTATCACTCTCGTGATCTTCTGGCTTTTCCATCTTTATTCCAGCCTCTGGACCTATGCAGGGGTGCCGGAAATGACAGCCACGGTCAGCGCCTGTCTTCTTACCAGCGCGGCCCAGGCTGTGGGAATGCTGCTCCTTGGATTCAAGATGCCGAGGAGCTACTACTTCCTATATGCCGTGGTACTGACCATTCTGGTGCTCATGTCCCGCTTTGCCTACAGGCTTTTCCGCACCTTTGTGCAGAAGAGGACGGAACAGGCGAGAAACATCAATGTAATGGTGATAGGCGCCGGTGAGGCGGGAAATTCCCTTATCCGCGAAATGAATTCCTCCAGGTTCATACAGAAGAGCGTCATGTGTGTCATAGATGACGACCGCTCAAAGATCGGGAACTACATCCAGGGCGTAAAGGTGGTAGGCGGCAGGGAGGATATAATCGAGAACGCTGCCAGATACGATATCGACGAGATAATCGTGGCCATGCCTGCGGCGAAAAGGGGACAGTTAAAAGAGATACTGGATATCTGCAAGGAGACCAAGTGTGAACTGAAGACCCTGCCGGGCATATACCAGCTGGTGAACGGGGAAGTGAACGTGAGCCAGTTAAGAAAGGTGGAGGTGGAGGACCTTCTGGGGAGAGAGCCCATAGAAGTGGATCTGGACTCCATCCTGGAATCCTTAAGGGGCAAGACCGTACTGGTAACAGGCGGAGGAGGCTCCATAGGATCGGAGCTCTGCCGGCAGATAGCCAAGCATGAGCCGAAGATGCTCATCATCTTTGAGATATATGAAAACAGCGCCTATGATATCCAGCAGGAGCTGGCGGGGCATTTCCCGGAACTCAACTTAAAGGTGCTGATAGGTTCCGTGAGAAATTCCCAGAGGGTCAAGGATGTATTTAGAACCTATAAGCCGGACATAGTTTATCATGCCGCAGCCCATAAGCATGTGCCCTTAATGGAAGTGAGCCCCAACGAGGCCATAAAGAACAATGTGATGGGTACCTGGAAGCTTGCCCAGGCGGCGGTGGATTCCGGGGTTTCAAAGTTCGTTATGATATCCACCGATAAGGCGGTAAATCCCACCAATATCATGGGGGCTACAAAGCGTATCTGTGAGATGATAGTCCAGTCCTATAACCACAGAGGGAACACGGTATTCGTGGCGGTACGCTTCGGAAACGTGCTGGGGAGCAACGGCTCCGTCATACCTCTTTTCCGGAAGCAGATAGCATCGGGAGGCCCCGTCACCGTAACGGATCCCCGGATCATAAGATATTTCATGACCATACCCGAGGCGGTCTCCCTGGTACTCCAGGCCGGAGCCTACGCAAAGGGCGGAGAGATCTTCGTGCTGGACATGGGAGAGCCGGTGAAGATACTGGATCTGGCCAAGAACCTTATCCGTCTTTCGGGCTATGTACCCGGGGAGGATATAGAGATCAAATTCACGGGGCTCCGTCCCGGGGAAAAGCTCTATGAAGAGATGCTGATGAAGGAAGAGGGGATGCAGGAAACTCCCAATAAGCTTATCCACATAGGGAAGCCCATAGAATTTGATGAAGAGGATTTCTACGACAAGCTCCACAGGCTGGATATCGCTTCCAGATCGGAAAAGCTGGATGTCCATACCTGGGTCCGGAGCCTTGTGCCCACGTATAAATATACTCCGGGGATATACATTCCGGGAGAGACCCATATAGATATGGAGAATGCCCCCGGGATCTCAGAGGGTGAAGAAGACTTTGACATGAAGGTCTATGAGATAAAGAGAAATGAAGAATGAAAGTTATGTAAACCCAAAAGCCCTGTTTTACATTAACTTCGTAAAGCGGCCCGTGGATGTGGTACTGGCGCTTCTCGCCATAGTACTGCTTTCTCCCCTTCTCCTTATCACAGCGCTCTTAGTGCGGGTTAAGCTGGGAAGTCCCGTTATATTCCGCCAGCAGAGACCGGGCAGGGACAATAAGATATTCGGACTCATGAAATTCCGCAGCATGACTGATGAGAGGGATGAAAGGGGAGAGCTGAAGAGTGACGAAGAGCGGCTCACTTCCTTCGGTAAGACCTTAAGATCCCTTTCCCTGGACGAGCTGCCGGAATTCTTTAATATACTGAAGGGTGATATGTCCTTTGTGGGACCGAGGCCCCTGCTGGTCCGTTATCTCCCCAGATATGATAAGGAACAGATACACAGGCATGATGTGCTGCCGGGTCTTACGGGGCTTGCCCAGGTGAAGGGAAGGAACGCTCTCACCTGGGAGGAGAAGTTCGCCTATGATCTGGAATATGTGAGAAACGTGTCTCCCATACTGGATATAAAGATCCTGTTCATGACCGTTTTCAAGGTGTTTAAGAGAGAGGGCATAAGCTCTGCCACAAACGCTACCATGGAGGAATTCTGGGGCAATGAAAAAGGAAAAGAAGGATAATATAAATGTGCTGATCCTGTCTGCAGGCAGACGGGTGGAGCTTATCAACTGCTTTAAGAGGGCAAAGGAAAGACTTAAGCTGAAGGGAAACATCATAGCCGCGGATGCTTCGGAGCTGGCTCCTGCCCTGTATTTTGCGGACATAAACGAGATCGTGCCAAGGATCTCCGACGGAGACGCATATATAAAGGCCATAGTGGATATATGCAGGAATTTCAAGGTCTCTCTGGTGGTTCCCACAATAGACACGGAGCTTTTACTCCTGTCCGAAAGGAAGGAAGAGATAGAGGCCACAGGGGCAAAGGTCCTTATATCCGACAAAAACGTGACAAAGATATGCAGGGATAAGAAGAACACCCAGAGATTCCTGGAGGAACACGGGTTCCTGGCGCCCCATATGCTGTCACCCATGGAGCTTTCAAATCCATCGGGCTTAGCCTATCCCCTTTTTATCAAGCCCAGGGACGGCAGCTCATCCATCAACGCTTTCCAGGTGCATAATGAGGAGGAGCTGGAGGTATACTTAAAGCTCATTGAGAATCCCATAGTCCAGGAATACATAGAGGGCACCGAATATACCATAGATGCCTTTCTGGATTTTGAAAGCCGCCTCATCACCGTGGTGCCCAGAGTCAGGATCGCCACCAGAAGCGGCGAGATCGCCAAGGGCGTCATAAGGAAGGACAGGGACATCATGGAGGAAGTGAAGAAGCTCATGGCGGCCCTTAAGCCCATAGGACATATCACGGTGCAGTGCAAAAAGACCAGAAAGGGCATTGAATTCATCGAGATAAATCCCAGATTCGGCGGCGGCGCCCCAATGTCCATCATGGCAGGAGCGGATTCCTGCGAAAACCTGTACAGACTCCTTCTGGGGGAGGAATTGAAATACAATGAGATGTTCAGGGAGAATCTGACCTTCCTCCGTTTTGACCAGAGTATAATGCTTAATGAGGACATGAAGAGGGAATATGAGTACGAAGGCAGTTATTTTTGATCTGGACGATACCCTGGCATCCGAAACGGATTATGCCCGGAGCGGCTACAGGGCAGTTTCCTCCTATCTCATAAAGACCGGATTTCCCGTAAAAGACGGGGACCTGATATACAGGGAATTCATTTCACTTTTCAATGAGGATCATAAGAGGGTTTTTAACAGATTCCTTATAAACCACGGTCTTCCGGACAGCCGGGACAGGGTTATGGAGCTGGTGGAGGTTTACAGGAACCATCTGCCGGATATCGCTTATTATGAGGATGTTGAGCCACTGCTCCTTAAGCTTGGTGAAATGGGTATAAAAAAGGGGATCCTCTCCGACGGATATGCAGTAACCCAGAGACAGAAGATAAAGGCACTGAAGGCGGAAGAGGATTTTGATATAATAGTCCTTACGGATGAACTGGGAAGAGAGGCCTGGAAACCGAGCCCCAAGGGTTTTGAACTCATAGAGGAGCGTCTTTCCCTTAAACCCGCAGAGATACTCTATGTGGGAGATAATCCGGAAAAGGACTTTTACCTCTCTGTCACAGCCGGCATAAGGACTGCAAGGATAATCCGGGAGGAAGGAGTATACAGCTCCCGGGAGTATTATGAGGGAGTAAAGGAAGATATGAGGATCACTTCCCTGGAGGAGATAGCGGGGATGATCGGAGACTGAAGATACAGGATTTCCGTGTGATGAAAGGAGCGTCACTGTAATAATATGGCAGATTGGGTTGTAGTAGTTGATGATGATTCCATGAACGTGCAAATGGCCAGCCTGATACTTAGCAGGAACGGTCTTCGCGCCACTCCCCTTAAATCGGGAAAGGAACTCTTAAAGCTGGTTTCCGAGGGAAACAGGCCGGACCTTATCCTTCTTGACATCATGATGCCGGAGATGGACGGTTTTCAGACCATCGAAAGCTTAAGGGAGGTGGAAAAGGAGCAGGGTTTCCAGGAGATCCCCGTTATCTTCCTTACCGCAAACGAAGCCGGAAAGGCAGAGATGAAGGGACTGGCACTGGGAGCCATGGATTTCATCCGCAAGCCCTTTATTCCGGAAGTACTGGTCATGAGGGTAAAGCACATCATAGAGCTTAAGGCATTGCAGAGGGACCTGGCCAGCGAGGTGGAAAAAAAGACTGCAGAAGTAAAACAGCTTTCCATACAGGTGGTACAGGCCATGGCAGACGCCATAGACGCGAAGGACACCTATACCAACGGTCACTCAAGAAGGGTGGCGGAATACGCCTGGGCCATGGCAGAGAGACTTGGATATGATGATAAGACCCAGAAGAGCATATATATGATGGGCCTCCTCCATGACGTGGGAAAGATAGGGGTTCCGGATGCAGTGATAAACAAGCCCGCCAGGCTCACGGATGAGGAGTATGAGATCATCAAGACCCATCCGGTCATCGGTGCCAGGATCCTTGAGAAGATAAAGGCCATGCCCACCCTTATGACCGGGGCAAAGTGGCATCACGAGAGATATGACGGGACCGGGTATCCGGACGGACTTAAGGGAAAGGATATTCCGGAGGAAGCCAGGATAATCGCGGTGGCCGATGCCTATGACGCCATGTCCAGCCGCAGGAGCTACAGGGACGAGCTGAGCCAGGCCACGGTGAGAGCTGAGATCGAAAAGGGAAGGGGAACCCAGTTTGACCCCGCCTTTGCGGATATAATGCTTCAGATGATAGATGAAGATAAGAACTATGACATGAGAGAACATGTACTTTGATCATGAACGTACTGTGCTTATTTCAAAAATTTGATTTTTCTTCTTCCACGATCTATCTTGATCTGGTCATGGCTCTTAAGGACAGGGGGCACCGGGTCATGATCCTTTCCTGCACTTCCGAAGAGAAGGAAAGCCCTTTTGAGGTAAGGGATTCCATAAGCACGGGATATGTGCGGGTTCCGGATCAGTTCCGCTCGGGAAAGATCAAAAAAGGTCTTGTCCAGCTGATGCTGGGACGAAAGATCCTTAACGGGGTAAGGAAATATTTCTGGAAGGAAAAGGTTGACATAATTATTTATCCCACGCCTCCCGTTACCCTTGCAGGCATACTCAAGCCCCTGAAGGACCATTTCAATGCAGTGAATTATCTGATGCTGAAGGACATTTTCCCCCAGAATGCGGTGGACCTTCATATGATGAAGGAGGGCAGCCTTATCTACCGGCTATTTAAGGGGATGGAGGAGGAACTCTATGAATATTCGGACGTCATAGGCTGCATGTCCTCAAAGAATATGGATCATGTGGGGGTTAACGAGGGAGAGAGCGTTCTCGGAAAGCTGGAGCTCTTCCCCAATACGGTAAAGGTTCTGGAAGCAGAGCCTGAGGAGAAGGTTTTCGCTTCCGGAGACAAGGTAAGCTTTATCTTCGGGGGGAATCTCGGGAAACCACAGGCCGTGGATCATCTCCTTAAGGGGATAGAGCTTCTTAAGGACTTTGAGGAGGCGGAGTTTACCTTTATCGGCTCCGGCACGGAAGAAAATATGATCCGGGACTATATAGAGAGGGAGAGACCGGGTAATCTGAAGCTCTTAAAGGAGCTGCCGAGGAGAGAGTATGAGGAGCTGCTGAAGAAAGCGGATGTGGGGATAGTCTCGCTGAGTCCCGATTTCACCATACCCAATTACCCTTCCAGGATCCTTTCCTATATGCAGATGGGGAAGCCCATACTGGCAGTTACGGATAAGAATACGGACATAAGGGAGCTGGTGACTGAGGACGCCTGCTGCGGATACTGGTGCTATTCGGGAGATGAGAAGGCTTTTGCGGGGACGGTAAAAAAGATAGTATCCGAAAAGGAGCTGCTGTCCTCTCTCGGAAGAAACGGCAGGGAATATTTAAAAGAGTATTTCAACGTGGAAAGATCGGTGGACATACTGGAAAATGCGGTTGAAGCCCGGAAGAAGTGACATGGAGTGAAACGGTCATCAGACAGTGAAGGGAGTGACATGAGATAAAATGGACGAGAGGATATTTGAGGGAAAGACTTTGATGATAACCGGGGGCACAGGCTCCTTCGGAAATGCGGTGTTAAAGAGGTTCCTCCATACGGGGATCGGAGAGATACGCATCTTTTCAAGAGATGAAAAGAAGCAGGACGAGATGCGGCATATCTATAACGATCCCAAGATCAAGTACTTTAGAGGAGATGTGCGGGAAGCGGGATCCCTGGAGGATGCCATGCACGGCGTGGATTATATCTTCCATGCGGCGGCCCTAAAGCAGGTGCCGAGCTGCGAATTCTTTCCGGTGGAAGCGGTAAAGACCAATGTTCTGGGTACGGATAACGTGCTCACCGCCGCAATAAGGGCAGGGGTAAAAAAGGTGGTCTGCCTTTCAACGGACAAGGCCGCATATCCCATAAATGCCATGGGGACCGGCAAGGCCATGATGGAAAAGGTCTTTGTGGCAAAGAGCAGGACCATAGACCAGGATAAGACACTTATCTGCGGCACCAGGTACGGAAATGTCATGTGCTCCAGAGGCTCGGTCATCCCTCTTTTCATAGACCAGATAAAAGAGGGCAGGCCCATAACCATAACGGAGCCAAAGATGACAAGGTTTATCATGTCCTTAGAGGAAGCGGTGGAGCTGGTGCTCTTTGCCTTCGAAAACGCCAATGCCGGGGACATCATGGTACAAAAGGCTCCGGCCTGCACCATAGAAGTCCTGGCGGAAGCGGTGAAGGAGCTCTTTAACGCAAAGGATCATGAGACCAGGATAATAGGAGTCCGCCACGGGGAAAAGATGGCGGAGACCCTCCTTACGGCAGAGGAGTGCTTAAGGGCAACGGACGAGGGAGACTTCTTCAGGGTGCCTGCGGACAACAGGGATCTGAATTACGATAAGTATTTCATCGAAGGAAATACAGGCAGGCCGAAATTCGATACCTTTAATTCGGACAATACAGAGATACTCGATGTTCAACAGGTTAAGGAAAAGCTCCTTAAGCTTGACTATATCAAGCAGAGACTTGAGGAGGAATAAGATCCGGTGAAGATCCTTGTAACAGGGGCAGGGGGCTTCCTTGGGAAAAACCTGGTCTGTAATCTTAAAAACGCAGGCTATGACGAGGTTTTTTCCTACGATATCTCCTCTACCGAAGAAGAATTCAATACCTATACCGGGCAATGCGATTTCGTATTCCATCTGGCAGGAGTAAACCGTCCGAAGGACCCCCGGGAATTCGTGACGGGAAACGCCGGTCTTACGGAGAAGCTGATAAGCCGCCTTAAGGAATGTGGGAACAAGGTGCCCATCCTCCTTTCATCTTCCATACAGGCAGGTCTCAATAACGATTACGGAAAGTCCAAAAGAGAAGCGGAAGAGCTGGTCTTCTCCTACGGAAGGGACGAGGATGTGCCGGTATATGTTTACCGCTTCCCCAATCTCTTCGGGAAATGGAGCAGGCCCAATTACAATACGGTGATCGCCACCTTCTGCCATAATATCGCAAGAGACCTTCCCATCAGGATAGACGACAGGGAGCACGTGGTGTCACTTGCCTACGTGGATGATGTCATAGGGCAGTTCCTCCGCATATTAAAGACGGGAATAAGGCTGCCGGCGGGAGAATTTGTCACCTTTCCTCCGAATCTCATCTATGAAAGAAAGCTTGGCTACATTGCGGATACCATCCTCTCCTTTAAGAAGTCCAGGGAAGATCTTATGGTGCCTGACATGAGGGATGAATTTGTGTCAAAGCTCTACAGCACCTACCTCTCCTTCCTTCCGGAGGAGGGCTTTTCCTATCCCCTGAAAAAGAATTCCGACCAGCGGGGGTCATTTACGGAGTTTCTGAAGAGCACAGACCGGGGCCAGGTCTCGATAAACGTAAGCCATCCGGGGATAACCAAGGGGCAGCATTGGCACAATTCCAAGAACGAGAAGTTTCTGGTGGTCTCCGGCAGGGGACGGATAGAATTCCGTAAGATAGGGACAGAAGAGGTGATAACCTACCACGTTTCCGGCGACAACCCGGAGGTGGTGGATATACCCACCGGCTATACCCATAATATAATAAACGAAGGTGATACAGATCTGGTGACCGTCATGTGGGCCAACGAGATCTTTGATCCGGAGCACCCGGACACCTTCTACGAAACAGTATAGTAAGGTCCTGTAAAGTTTTCATGAATACTTTACGGGACGTAGGCCACGGCTCCGCGAAGAGGATTCTAAATGTCGTGGCCCTCAATGGAACGAAAGGACAGGTAAAATGGGAAAACTTAAACTCATGACCGTGCTTGGCACCAGGCCTGAGATAATAAGGCTTTCAGCGGTCATAAAGTGCGCGGATAAGTACTTTGACCATATACTGGTGCATACGGGGCAGAATTATGATTACAGCTTGAATAAGGTTTTCTTTAAGGATCTGGAGCTCAGGGCACCGGACCACTATCTGGAAAGCGCAGGCAGGAACCTGGGAGAGACCATGGGAAATATAATCTCCGCTTCCTATTCCCTTATGGAAAAGGAGAGGCCCGATGCGGTGCTGATCCTCGGGGATACAAATTCCGCCCTGTCCGCCATCAGCGCTAAAAGGCTGAAGATCCCCATCTTCCATATGGAAGCCGGAAACCGCTGCTGGGACTGGAATGTTTCCGAGATGATAAACCGGAAGATAGTGGATCATATCTCAGATATAAACATGCCCTATACCGAGCACTCCAGAAGATATCTCCTGAGCGAGGGGATAGACGGGAAGACTGTATTTGTCACCGGCTCTCCCATGAAGGAGGTATTTAACACCTACAGGGAGAGGATAGAAGCCTCTGACGTTCTTGAAAGGCTGGGTCTTGAAGAGAGGAAGTTTTTCCTTGTATCGGCCCACAGGGAAGAAAACATTGATCTGGAGGAGAATTTCTTCTCCCTTATGAACTCCATAAATGCCATAGCGGAGAAATACGGGATGCCGGTCATCTACTCCACCCATCCACGGAGCAGGAAGTTCATTGAAAAGAGGGGATTTAAATTCCATCCTCTGGTAAAGAATCTGGAGCCCTTCGGTTACCACGATTATAATAAGCTGCAGAAGAATGCTTACTGCGTCCTTTCCGACAGCGGTACCCTTTCCGAGGAATCGGCCATGCTTGGTTTCCCCGGAGTTCTTATACGTACCTCCACCGAGAGACCGGAGGTGCTGGACAAGGGCACCATCGTCATCGGCGGGATAAAGGAAGAGGATGTGAAACAGGCAGTGGAGCTCTCAGTCTCCATGTATGAGAATTCCGAGGAGACGGTTGAAGCCACGGACTATGCTGACAGCAACGTATCCGTAAAGGTTATAAAGCTCATCCAGAGCTATACAAAGATAGTGAACGAGACGGTATGGCTGAAACATTGAAGTATCCCTTAAGATTCCGGGATTTATTTCCCGGGCTGCCCGGGGACAGACCCTTAAGGATAGTGGTACTGGATACGGCGGCATCGAAGACCGGAGCCCTCTCCGTGCTCCGGGATTACTATTCCCTGGTCAAAAGCTCAAAGGACGGAAATAAGTGGTTCTTCATAACCGGTGTAAAGGGCATTCTTGAAGCCGGGGAGGATAGCGGGGATATCTCCGTTATCCTTAAGGAAGATATTAAAAGCTCGAGATTTAAGCGGCTTCTTTTTGATCATTTCACGGGAAAGGATTTCTTAAATAAGTTCAGCCCCGATGTCATCATATCCATGCAGAATACCCTTCCAAGTGGAGCGGAAAAGTACGCAAAAACCCTGATCTACCTGCACCAGCCCCTGGGGTTCCAGAAGGTAAAGAAGTTCTCTTTTTTCAATAAATGGGAGAGAGGGCTTGCGGTCTATCAGTACCTGATAGCACCGGAAATAGACAGATCTTTAAAGAGAGCGGATAAGATCATAGTGCAGACAGAGTGGATGAAGGAAGCGGTCTGCGAAAAGGACGGCATATCCCCGGAAAAGATCATGATAATGCCCCCGGAGGTGCCGGAACTTTCAGAAATATATGAAATGTCCGGAGAGAAAACCGGAGAATTATGTAAACCGGGCGGAAAACAGTTCATTTATCCCGCAGGCCCCATTCTCTATAAGGATCACCA
>JAFVEU010000276.1 GCA_017475845.1 Lachnospiraceae bacterium
CTATATAATAGGAGTCCCGCCAGAAGACTATGGCGTTGATGACCTTTCTCTCCATCCCGATGGCGCCGTAAACATCCTTAAAGGGAGATTTGGCAAGCCTTAAGAGTCCCAGTCTCGAGGAAGTGAACCAGAGATTTCCCTGGTAGTCATACAGCATATTGTCAATGGAATTGTTAAAATCGTTTGTGTTGAGCTGATGGTATCCCGTCTTGTCCATATAGGAGATACCACTGTCCGTGGAAATAAAGAGCGTTCCGTCTTCAAGGTAGTAAAGGTTGTTTATGCTGTTTACATTTTCACAGGTCAGCCCCTTCAGCTCTTTGAAATCATCACCGGAAACGTCATAGCGGTAAATGTGATTGGTAGTGGTGCCCACCATCAGTGTTCCGTCAGGAGCAAAGTCACAGCACTTAAAGATCTCTTCATCACCCTCAAGCTTAAGCGATCTCTTTATCTCACCCTCCTTCAAAAGGAAAAGCTGCCCGTCCGAGGCCACTGTCGCCACATGTCCCTCTTCATCGGCTGTTATGCTTTCGGCATAATAGATCTCATCCAGGGTATTTGCCGCCTTGAGGCCGTTATTCATGGCCAGTATCTGCATACTCCCTGTGGTACCCACATAATAATATCCGTCCGAAGCCCGGATTATGCTCCGCACCGAATTGGATGGAAGACCGCTGGACTGGTCCAGCACATTTACCACCTTCTCGCGGATCACGATGGACAGGCCGTTATCATTGGTGCCTATCCACAGACGTCCCTCTTCGTCCACATAAAGGCAGTTCACGTTTTTCACAGACTCATAATTATCCACCCAGCGGAACTCACGGCCGTTATAACGGTATAAGCCCGCATAGGTACCGATCCAGAGCACGCCGTCATTTGTCTGTGCTATATCGTTGGCCTCACCGCAGGGCAGGCCGTTATTGCTGCTGTAAACACTCTGTACATAGTCGTTATAATCCGTGGTTCCCGCCGCAGACTGTGTCTCTCCCTTAGCTGTGACAGATAGTCCCAAGCAAAGTGACAGACAGAGGAAAAGACCGATGGCAGCTGTTCCGCTCTTAGCTTCAGTCCTGGCTTCGGTCTTAACGCCGCCACCGGCTGCATAGATCCGCCGTATGTTAATGACCAGATATACTGCGGCGATGGTTAAGAGCTTATCGGCAAATTCAATGGCAAGCTGGCCAAAGACACAGCAGATGAAGGGCACCCATCCCTTATCCAGGAGATAGTCTACAACACCGTCCCCCCATTTATTCCCCGTATACCCTCCGGAAAACATAAAGTTCACGGGAATGGATACTATAAGCGCGGTAAATACCGCCAGAGAGGAGGCTATCATAAAGCCGTAGAACTGGTAAAACCATTTCCTCTTTGCCGCGATACCGATGATGATGCCAAGGGCTATACTCGTGATGGAATAGGCTGCCGCCAGATGGTTGACCGCGCAGTACGTCAGATTGCTCGTCAGTCCCACTATCGCTCCGCAGAAGGGACCGCCGATGCAGGCGCTGAGCGCGGTACCGAAGGAATCGGCCCAGAGCGGAAGCTCAAAAAAAGCGGAGATCAGCTTCCCGCAGATATTTACGGATATACACATTATCGTAAAAAGAATGATCTTACTTGTTTTCCAATCCTTCATAGGTTTACACTTCCTCCCGCATCATGCGGGACAATCCCATTTACCGCTACCTTTTATGCCTGTCAGTCGCGCACTTCATCTCATACATTTTCTTATCAGCGGTTTCGATAAGGTCGTCCAGATCCGTCATCCCCTCCCCGTAGGGCTTAAGGACCCAGCCGTAGCTCACCCCTGTTTCATATGGATTGGAATGGGTCTCATTATAATCCGTAATGATGCTCCGGATCTTGTCATCCATTTCCTCCGGCTCCTTACTGTCCGGAGCAATAGCCGCAAATATAAGGAATTCGTCCCCTCCGGTCCTTACTATCTTAGACCCCCGGGGAGCCGCCTCCGTAAGTGCCGAAGATACCACTCTTATGGCCTCATCACCAGCGGCATGTCCGTATGTATCATTTATGTATTTCAGGCTGTTCAGATCCGCCACACAGACGAAAACGGACCTTTCCCCTTCTCCGGCTTCCTTCAATACCATATCCGTATAGTACTTCAACCCCTTCCGGTTGTAGCAGCCGGTCTGCTGATCCTTCATGTTCTCTTCAAAAAGAGCATCATACTTCTGCTGCAGCGCCAAAAAAATGCGCCTGTTCTCATTTTCCTTTTTCAGGGCTTCCTTCTTGAGCCTGTCTATATCCCTTATAAGGAAAAGGTGCTCTTCTCCTCCTGCCTCATCTTCCGTGGAAGCGTTGCAGAAAATGATCTCAGACCATCTGTATCTGTTGCCGGTCTGACGTATCCTGCACTCCATGGAAATAAAGACCTCCTTTTCCAGTCTCT
Source organism: Lachnospiraceae bacterium (assembly GCA_017475845.1). Taxonomy (GTDB): domain Bacteria; phylum Bacillota; class Clostridia; order Lachnospirales; family Lachnospiraceae; genus NK4A144. Next base: position 2,423 of record JAFVEU010000276.1, read on the forward strand.
CCGGAATATCGTCACTGCCCGCAAAAGAAGCAAATCTTTCCCTGTCCGCCGGATGGATGTTTTCATACAGAAGAGCATAAAAGGAGCCGTAATCCCCGCCGGAATTCAGAAAATACCCGAACTCTTTATTACAATCAACGATCCTGCCCTTTCCCTCCGATATATTTACCGCCATGATGAACCTGTAAAGGCTCCGGATCGCGTTTTCCACACAAATATCCTTCATTTTCCTGTTTATATGATCCTTCTCTGCCTTGCTCAAACTTTAATATTATATGATACCACATTTCTTATAAACTTACAGTTCAATCTTACATTTTTCGTATTTAAGTCCAAGCCTGTATTTTTCGTATTTAAGCTCTCCATAATGGTAGGATCCGCCTACCCCGCTGTTGTCTGCCATTTTTAAGTACCGGAAGATCGCAGAGAGACATGTATGCCTAAGAGAAGGTGAATCATCCGAAAAGGGCATAGAAACTCTGCCGGTATGAAGGCAGCTGCAGCGAGAATATGCCTAAGGAGAGATAAATCGTCCGAAAAGGGCATAAAATCGCTGCCGGTGCAGGAGAAGCGCGAAGGATTTTATGCCTAAGGGGAGAATAATCGTCCGAAAAGGGCATAAAATCCCAGCAGGCGCAGGAGAAGCGCGAAGGATTTTATGCCTAAGGGGAGAATAATCGTCCGAAAAGGGTATAAAATCCCGGCAGAAGCGAGGGCTGCATAAACCGTAAGGATTAAACTGAGCAGGATCCGACTGAAGCCCGCTGTTTGACACTGTAAGTGTGGGGATTATAATGATCAGATACGATAAAGGGGGCTGCTTATGAGAACGTTGTTAAAAGTGATCTTGTCATTC
>JAFVEU010000024.1 GCA_017475845.1 Lachnospiraceae bacterium
ATTAATCTTTACTCACACCGTGGATTGTGATAGAATTAACAAAGCGTATTCGGATCGGGGAGCTCCGGATCGGGAAAGGAGTAGTATCAGTATGAAGTCAGGAGTATCAAAGAAGGCTCTGTCATTCCTCATATCCCTTACCATGGTAATGGGACTGACAGTGATGCCTGTCATGGCGGAAAGCACAGGTGAGGCTGCCCTGCATGCAGTGGGAGATCTGGATGTTGAGCCCGTGGAAGTAAACATGGCTCTGGATAAGGGGAGCTATGAAGACGGAGACAGTGTAAAAGCCACGATATCCGTTAAGAATAACAACCCTCTTCCCATAAATCTCTCGGCTGCTTTTACGGCACCCCAGGATTTTATTGTGGCAAAGGAGGATGTACCATCCAAGGTGGAGCCCGGAAAGAGCGTGGATATAAAGGTTGTTTACAGCCTGCCCACCTATGTCGCAAAGCAGAAGATCGATGTCAGCAAGGAATTTGCAGCATTCAAGAACATTACCGGATATGCGGTTTCCAATAATAAGATCGCAAAGATCTCCAATAAGGGACTGCTTAAATGTAAGAAATCCGGCTTTGTTCTGATAAGTGCCTTTACCGGAAAGGGCAAGGATAAAAAGGAAGTAAGCAAGAAGCTCAAGCTTAATATAGAGGTTCCCAAGGCAAAGAAGAAGGTGAATCTGGATATAGGTTCAAAGGTCATGGCAGACACTCTCTTTGAGGGAATAGAGAATTCAAAGCCCGACAAATGGGTTTCATCGAAGCCCGAGATCATTGCGGTTGATGAAAAGACCGGTGAATTAACCGTATTAAAGAGCGGAAAAGCAAAGATCACCGCAGAGTACGGAGAGGGCAAGGGAAGTACAAAATACAAGGTTAATGTAAAGGTTCCCAAGGCCGGATCGGGCAGCAAGGCATCAGCTTCGGCGGATGCGGATCTTTCTGCTTCTGCTGCTGCAAAGACCATAGAGAAAGAAGTTACTGTCACTGTGGGAGGAGATAACAGAACCTTTTCCGCAGTGCTTACCTACGCCTATGACAGTACTCAGGAAGGCGGGGACATTAATGTGGACTTCTCCGATGATGATGTTGCGCTTATCAATATGTCCGCAAAAACCAATACCTCCGATATGGCCAACACCCCCAATATTCTGGTGGGGAATCCCACAGATGTCACCTTTACGGTGAATCTGCTGTCCCAGGAGATCTTAAGTGATCCGGAGATAGTCCTTAAGGACGGATCCGGTGCATCCCTTGGAATCATGAAGGATGACGGACAGAACGGTGACGGAGAGGAAAACGACGGAGTATTCGGGCTGGTAAAGAGCCTTAATGAGAGCGAAGTCGGGGAAAAGCAGTATCATGCAGAATACGGATCACTTAAGTCGGATGAAGCCAATGTATTCTTCTATAAGGAGATAGATCAGACCGAGAAGGCTATCGTTGATACCGCACTCAATGATATCAGTAATAACAGCTATACCACTGTTGACGAGGTGGAAGACTATCTTAAGAATAACAACGATATCGATAACGACAGCATAAAGAAGTTTGACGGCAGGATAGAGTTCTCAACGGAAAACGGCATAACAGGTGTCTGGGAGCCTGAACCCGCAGGTGCTTCGGAGGGTACAGAGGAGACAGCTAAGGGAAAGGCTGTTAATGACCTATCCGGGGAAGACACCGTGGTTCCCGCGGCAGAGGAGAGTTCCGAACCGGAAATACTCAATTACAGTGCGAACAGTAATATACTTGTATTGAGACCCTTCCGCCTAACACAGTTTACGTATGACGACTTTAAGGATGCCGGAGAAGAACTGAAAGAGTTTTACGGTTCATATTCCAATGTTTATGATGATACTTATGCGAATATAAACATGTTTAAGAATTTCGGCAATTACGGGACAGTACTTCTGGATTCCCATGGTACCGTTGACTCCGAAGGAAATCCTTATCTGCTTACAGGAGAGAAATACAACTCCAGTAATCAGTATGACAGCGACTGGCAGGCGGGCAGGATCGTTGTATGCAGCGGAGGAAATATCGCATTGGGCGAGAAGTGGTTTGAAGATTACTACGGCGATGACGGAATGAACGGCACCCGTGTTTTCCTCGGTACCTGCTACAGCAGTAAGGACGACAAACTGCCTTCCGTTATGATAAGCAAGGGAGCCGAGTCGGTATACGGTTACGATAAGCCCGTATCCGTAGGCTATTGCAACAGGACTCTTGCAAAGGTCACCGAAGGTCTTACAGACGGAAAGAAGAGTAAGGAAGCCTATGATTATGCAGTGAGCAAGTGCGGAAAGCAGGAATCAAGCGGAACGAAATTCCTCTATAAGGAAAATGGCAGTGATTCGGCGGATAAGGGACGTCTCTCCGGAATGGTAGTGGGCTATAATACCAATACTACTATCACCGGTGCCCTGATCACAGTATATGACAGTAACGGAAGCGTTGTGGCAACCTCGGGAGTAGACAGTTACGGCAACTTTGATATAGCCCTTGCTCCGGGAACCTACAGAATAAAGGTTGCTGCCTACGGTTATATTTCCGATACCAGGACGGATATAGAGATAGTTGCCGGACAGACCAGAAGGCTCGGTGACGCAGTGATGCTGAGACCTTCCGGAAATGCCAATACCAGGATCCACGGAAATATCGATGATGCGGCTACAGGTGCCCCCTTGCCCGAAGCTGTCATAAGATTCCGTGTCGGCAGGGACAATACCAGCGGAGAATATCTGAGATACAGTACAGGAAGAGATGTGGTACTCTTTACCGATGAGAACGGCAACTATGAATTTACCGATCTTCCCTACGGCTATTACACCATGGAAGTGGGCCGTGCGGGATATACCACAAGCTTCAGGAATATAGTTGCGGCAGATGGAGAGGAAGAACAGAGCTTCTCCCTTTCCAGGATGCTTGCAGACGGAAAGCTGAGAGTAGTGCTCTGGTGGAATGAGCATCCGAGCGATCTGGATTCACATATGGTGGGACCCACACCCGGAGGAAAGACCTTCCATACCTGGTACAGCGACAAGAACGCATATGAAGGAAATACCGTCATAGCGGATCTTGACAGGGATGATACTACATCCTTCGGACCGGAGACCACTACCGTAAGGACCGAGGTGGATGGAACCTATTACTTCTTCGTGCATTGGTATGCCGGTCAGGCACCCTTCTCGGGCTGCGGTGCATGGGCTCAGGTTTATGTAGGAACAGAGCTTAAAGCCACTTATTATATCCCTTACGGAAACAGCAGCTATAGATACTGGAATGTATTCAGCTATGACAGCAGTACGGAGACGCTTACGGAGATCGGAACCCTTACGGAGCATCCGGAAACCGGAGGATCGATATTCACGGATTACAGTGTCTATGATGAGCTCGACGGTTATGCTCATGATGATTATGAGAATGAGGACAGTGAAGTATACAGTATCTTCAATGAGGATGGCGGAAAGTTCATCAAGGCTCCGGTTGGCGCCGAAAAGACCAAAGAGTATCTTGAAAAATGCCTGAAGGAAGATGCTTCCAGAGTACCCGCTGCATGAGAAAGTTAGTAAAACAGCATAAACAGTAAGGCTGCAGGGCTCCTGTAAAGGGGCCCTGTTTGATGTTGGACCGGATTACCGGGATATCCTGGCCGGGCAGAGAAGTTATTTTGTACTGAACAATATGCATAAAACAGTCTTATTTAAGATTGCATATTTTGTACAGAATGATTATAATGGGTTATATGTTTTTGGCCTGTAAGAGCAGGCATAAATTCTACTCATGGAGGGGGACAGATATGGCTAAAGCAAAGAAACAGACAAATACGGGGGCAAAGCTTGATATGCGGCTTACGCTTATCATGTATGCGCTTATCCCTTTGATTGTCTCTTCGGTGATCTTAAGCATCGTTCTTATTAACAAAAGCGGTTCCGAGATGAGGATCTGGACCAACGATTCGCTTCTTCAGGTAATAAAGCAGACCGGCGCTGCTTTTGATAAGGTTACGGATACAAATGAGAGGACTCTTCAATCCTATGCTTCAGCGCCTATAGTAAAGGATTTCCTTAAGAATCCCGACGATGCGGAGCTGGCAGAAAAAGCCCAGCAGTATACGGTTGATTTCTTCGCCTCTTTAGACGGCTGGGAGGGACTCTATATTGCAGACTGGGATACCACTGTAATGACTCACTCCTCCGTTCCTGCGATCATAGGAAAGGTGCTGAGAGAAGGAGATTCAAAGACAGAACTGCAGAACCAGATACTGGGAGCAGGCGGAGTGTACAATACGGGAATACTTACATCCCCTTCATCGGGAGAGCTGGTTATGTCTCTCTATTATCCGGTAATGGACGGGGACACTCCCATAGGATATGTTGGAGCAGGAACCTTTGTAAACAACGTGGCTTCAGGGCTTTCCGATGTTTCCTCTCTGGGTAAGTCAAGCGCATATATCTACTATGTGGATAAGGTCGGAACGATGCTTTTCCATCCCACGCCCGAGAAGATAGGGCAGCCTGTGGAAAACGATGCGGTTAAAGGGCTGGTTGCAAAGCTTGAAGCAGGAGAGCATCCGGAACCCGCGTGTATCGTTTATAAGTATAAGGGCGCCACAAAGTACGCGGCATACTATGTAGGAAAGGATGATGCCTATATAGCGGTTCTGACTGCGGATGAAAAGGATGTCCTTTCCGGCATATCGGCCACCAGGACCTGGACCATAATAATCAGCCTTATCTGTGTCATCGTATTTGCAGGCGTTGCCATTGCTTTTGCAAGGATCATAGCAGATCCTCTTGTTAAGGTATCGGTTGCCATTGATAAGCTGGGTACCGGTGATGTGACCGTTGACTGTGATGCAAAGTCCCATATAAAAGAGACTGTGAGCATCATCAATTCCTTCAAGGCTTTGAGGGATGCCCTTACCACATCCATGAGATCCGTAAAGGATTCCGCTTCGGTGCTCAATAATGCCATAGTAAGCGTAGACGGAATGACAGGAAAGAACGTGGAATCCATTTCCCAGATCAATTCCGCTATCGGTGAGGTTGCCACCACATCCCAGAGTGTTGCCGAGAATGCCCAGACCATGGCAGGAAAGGCATTGGAACTCGGAAACGATATCGAGCACCTGAATGATAATGTACAGAAGCTTTATGATGAGTCACAGACCATAAGGAATGCCAACAACGAAGCTACGGACTGCATGAGATCGGTTTATTCCGGAGCTAACGAATCTGTTGAAGCCATGCAGAATATCACCACCAAGATCTCCGATACCAATACGGCCATCGGATCCATTGAAACAGCTGTACAGGCCATCGAATCCATTGCGGCACAGACCAACCTCCTTTCACTCAATGCTTCCATCGAGGCAGCCCGTGCGGGAGAAGCAGGCCGGGGCTTTGCGGTTGTTGCCGATGAGATCAGGTCTCTTGCGGATTCCTCAGCCGAGTCGGCTAAGGAGATCAAGCAGATCATAGAAAACGTCATCGTAATGTCCAACGGAACCGTTGATATCAGCAACAGGGTATTTGAGGTTATCAGCAAGCAGCGTGAAGACATTGAGCAGGCACAGGATAAGTTCATCGTGCTCTCGGATTCCGTTGAAGCTTCCATTACGCAGATCGACACCATTAAGGATCTGGCCGGACAGCTTGACAAGATCAAGGTTGATCTCTCCAATACCACCACAGAGCTGGGAGCTATCTCCGAAGAGCTGGGTGCTTCCGCCGAGGAAGTTGCGGCATCCTGCCAGACCGTTACCAATGC
>JAFVEU010000277.1 GCA_017475845.1 Lachnospiraceae bacterium
GATCTCCTGGGGAGGAACGTCCTTGAACCAGAGGATCTTCTTGGTATCCTTATCCTCAGCCTTGTATGTACCATTCTCATCATAATTATTCCGATTCATAATGGCAAAGGCCTTAGTGCCTTCAGGATACTCAGCCTGGAACTCAAATTCGCAGAAATTCTGGATTCTCTTGTCTACGGTTGTAGTGTCACCTGCCGGGATAGGATCAACGTTTACTCCGGTATTAATATTGCTGGCAGAGAACTCTACTATAGACTTTTCTTTGCAAACAGGAGAGGTGATCACTTTTCCGTCCTTATCAAGGGCAGCAAAAACAAACCTGTCACTCACCGGAATGTCCTTATCATCACCATCCAGATCCAGGTAATCCACAAATTCCAGATCACCCTTATATGAGAACATGGGATCAACAACACAGCCACTAACCGTAGCATCTTCTGTCTTGCCTGTATACTGGATCTCACCGGATACTTCTACCAGCCTGGACTCACCGAAACGCATCTCCTCGTCATAATAATGGTCCAGATCATCATCTTCCTCTTCTTCTATATATTCTTCTACGGAAGATGTATCACCCTTCTTTTCCTTCTTAATAAATTCATTGAAGAGATGATCCCATATAACGCTGGTGGTGAAATAGTAGCCTTCATTCCCGGGGTATCCCGAACCCATGTAGCTGATGGTGGGACACACATCTTTATCGGTCTTTGCAAAATGCACAAATTCCTTCTTGCTGAGAATGAAAGGATGCAGATCGAGATCGATCACAGACCCGTTTCCGTTCAGATTTATGTCTGATTTCTTTTTATCATCATATACCGTTACATCGTCTCCCAGTTTTTTACTGAACTGTTCACTGGAGAGCCAGGGGTATTTATCCTGGTTGTCTGCGCTGTATTTATTAACATTATCAAAGGTGTATTTGGTTGTGTCTGTTACCGTAGTGCTGTCTACCTTGTCTCTTCCCTTGGACGCATATCCAAGAGGAACGTTATTTGTCCTGTAGTTATAGCTTCCGCCGTCATACTCGTCACCTATTCCGTAGCAATGGGCTATCTCATGGGCAACTGTGGGGAGCATATCCTTATCCATAAGGGTTATGATATTGGTAGGTCTTCCGAAGGTGTAGCCCTGACCGGTACCTGCCGCATCCTGACGGTACATTACAAAAGCAAGGATGATATCATACTTATCCTTTCCTGTTTCCTTATCCCTTACCTGAAGCTTGCTGACATCATCCCAGAGCTTTTTCTGTCCATCATCGGTACACATGTCATAATCTGAAGAAGATGCGTCAAAAACATTTCCCTCATCAATGGTAATATCCGTAAGGGGATAAACATCCAGAAGGTATGTCTTTACCTGGTCAATAACTCCGTTCCAGTTATCTCCGCAGGGGAAAGATCCCACACTGGGAGCTCCGCCTCCGGTGGGGTTCTGAGCCTGTCCATAATATGCTGTAACAGGAACAGCAAGTATATTTAAGGGTTTGGTCTCAAAGAAGTCCACATCCTTAAGCATTGCGATCTTAGTACCGTTATCTTCCAGATAGACATTATACTTTCCGGCAACAGGACCTTTATTGTTATCCATATGTACATATGCCATCATATTATCGGATACTGTATTGGAATTCTTATCGTAATACTTTTGGTATGAGAACTCGCTGCCCTCCCACGTAATAACCGGATCGCCTTCATCATTTCCTTCTTTGTCAGCCTTCACATAATAAAGCTTCCAGTTTTTCGTAGCTTCCTTTGCTTCTTCCTCATTTTTAGCTTTTACCGGATACATGAACTGTGTCTGTTTGCTGGCAACGAAATTTTTCAGATAATTCGGAGATTCACCAAGATTATCCTTGTCTACATGATAGGAAAATCCCTGGTTTACCTCTATTCTTCCCGACGGTTCATCAGCACCGTCCTTCAGGATATCTGCGGTAGAAGTTGTCTCCTCAGCAGCTACTACTTCCGTGCCTTCCTGTGCTTTGGTACCATTCGCTGAAACCTCATCGGCATAAATCGCTGATGTGTTGCATGTGAGCAGCATTGCGGCAGCGATCAGTGTCGCTATGGTACTCTTCATTTTTTTGTACCTTAACATTTTTTCCTCCTTTTACCCTTATTTCCTTAAACTATTTACAGCTTGAGAGCCGTTGTTTCATTTTAACTCTTTTTACTTTTAAAGTACATATTTAGATGGAAATTATCCCCCCTCCCATGAGGCAGTCTCTATCATAAAAAACCGCCGACTGTCCCGGGGTTGCTGCCCTTACCGGTTCCTCAAAAACGATCCGGGCTCTGTCTTCACCGGTCATTTCCACCGTTGCGTACTGTCCCGGGTGCCGGTATCTCACCTTTACCTGACAGCGGAAGGGCTTCCCTTTCTCAGGTTCCGGGATACCCATGAAATTAAGGTCACTGCAGAAGATCTCCCTGCAGAAGGTGTCGTCATCCTTTACCAGCAGGATCTCGTTTTTATCCGGCCGGATCTCTTTTATGTAAACCGGATACCCCAGGGCGATCCCCAGTCTTTTCCTCTGTCCCACCGTATAGCGGAAGATCCCCTTATGGGTTCCGAGAATGTTTCCCTCTTCATCCACAAAATTGCCCTCCGGGGGCAGCTCCTTATCTGTCTGCTCCCTGATAAAATCCGCATAGCTTCCGTCAGGAACAAAACAGATCTCCTGGGAATCAGGCTTTGACGCCACATTAAGCCCCGCTTTTCCGGCAATATCCCTGACCTCCCCCTTAGAGTACTTCCCAAGGGGCATAAGGGTCTTTTCAAGCTGCTCCTGGGTCAGGCGGTAGAGCATATAGGTCTGGTCCTTTTCTGCGTGCTGCGCCTTACAGACCGTGTATCTTCCGTTATCAAGCTTTGTCACAGAGGCATAGTGGCCCGTAGCCACATAGTCCGCTTCCAGCACCTCTGCGTAATAAAGGAGATATTCCCATTTGATGACCCGGTTACAGATCACACAGGGATTCGGCGTGACTCCCCGGAGATAATCATCGATAAAGGGCCTTACCACCTTTTCCTCAAAGTCCGGGACACGGTTAAAAACATGATAGGGGATCCCTATCCTTCTGGCGGTCTCCCTGGCGTCATCTATCTCACAGCAGCGGCTGTCCTCTCCCTTATCCCCTGTCCATGTGCGGAGAGTGACACCTTCCACATCATAGCCCTCCTCTTTAAGGAGCAGGGCCGCCACCGCACTGTCCACTCCTCCTGACATACCTACCAATACTTTCGACATCTCTTCACTCCACCGGTCTGACTGCTCTCATCTCTCCTAAACCACCAGGGTCAGGATATTAAGCCCGAAGGTATTCTGATAATTCATGGATTTTGACATCCGGCTTACAAGCTGCAGCCCGATATTGTGGAAAGCGTCCGCATCCACGCCATCTCCTTTATCCTCAGTTCCGAAGAGCCGGGCTGCTTCCTCGGGATTAAAGGGAATCCCGTCATCCTTAAAGCTTATGATGATCTCGTCATTAACATAGGAAACACGGATATCTATGCTGTGTTTTTTACCGTCCTTAAAGCCATGCTGTACGATATTTCCCGCAAGCTCCTCGGTACAAAGGGAGGCACAGTGTCTGCGGCGGCCGGTAATACCGTGGGTATCACAGAAGGCCCAGATCCGTTCCGACAGATTTATTACCTCGTCTATCCGGTGGATCGTGATATCTATCCTGTTTTCTTCCGGCACTCCGAAGTCCTTATCAAAGCACATCAATCCGTCAAGGCCTAACAACGGCTTTTTATTAAAATAAATAGCAAAGCCAATAATAAGAAGGACGCAGAAAGCGCAGCCCATGAGCTGTCCGGCCCATACCCCGGTCATACCGAAGGGAGGCACCAGGATAAAGGTAAAGAAACACACTCCCAGTATTCCGTCAGCCACCGATATGGTACGAACGATGCTTTCATGGGACAGACAGTGGTAATAATTGGAAAATCCCACTATCAGAGTGCTGATGGGAGCATAAAGCGGATACAGCGCAAATCCCGTCAGGGTCATCTGATAAACAGCTGATGAGGGATCATGGAAGAACAGATTTGTGACGGGTACACAGAGCATTGATACCGCAACGGCCACGATCATGACCAGAGGAACTCCCCTTCTTAAAAAGGTTCTCATCAGCACCTTCAGCCCGGTCTTATACTCTTCGCCCACATACACGCTTCCGAGGACCATGACCGCCGAGGTTACACCGGCGGGAACCGCCCAGTAGATACCGCTGAAGGAATAGACCGCAGAGTACGCCGCCAGACCGTCCGGTCCCACATAATGCTGGATTATCCCGTTCAGGAGAAGTCCCCTTATGGAAATACAGAACTGGGTCACTGCTCCGGGAAATCCGTTTACCAGTATATTCTTTATATCCGACAGAACGATACTCTCCCTGCTGAAGCGGATGACCGCATTTTTTCCGAGAAAATAGGCTGCCTGGATGATAAAGAAGAAAACATTTCCAAGGGATGTGGCAAGTCCGAGTCCGAAGATTCCCATATTAAGTACTGCGACAAAGAGCAGGTTTGAAAGGGCATTTACCACAAACATGGTAACTATGGCGTAGTAGCTTCTCTTTTCCTGATGCTCCAGCTGCAGAAACGCTGTAAACTGTGTACCTATGCAGTAAAAGGGAAGCCCCAGGGCATATCCCCGTATGTATAAGGACAGCTCATGCACAAGCTCATTCCTCGCTCCGATAAATACTGCGATATTATCCGGGAAAAACTCGCAGGAAAACAACAGACATGAGGAGATCGCCCCCATAATGATCATATCCAGGGTAAAGATGCTGCGGGTCCTCTCTACCATCTTTTTTCCGAGATATCTGCCACAGAGCACCTGGGCACCGCCGAATATCAGCGCATTCACGCCGTTCAGCAGATTAGTTACGGGACTGAAAAGCCCGGTGACCGCCATGGCCTGGGCCCCTATGAGATTTCCCGCGAAAGCATTATCGATAATGCCATTTATACCGCCGATGATCACGAGGATTATCTGCATGGGAAGAAGCTTCATGTATAGTCTCGGAATGATCTCCGACTGTATTGCTGCTTTACTGTCTGACATTTTTCCCCCTTTTGCAAGTATGTGTTTTTAATATTCCCACCACCTAAGGGTGGTGGGTTATCTTGATTATTTTATACGTAGCAGAGATGCAGCAGTTCGGGAAGGCTCACCTCACTCTCGGGAAGCTCGCCTGCGTAAAAGCTCAATGCACGCCTTACCTTCTCACAGTAATATGACTTGTACTGAATTGCCTTCGGAAGGTAGGTATCAAATACGGGTCGGCATTCTTTTCGCTCTTCCTCATCCGACCTGAGATATAACAGAAGGGAATAGAAGATATGCCGCTCGCCGTGTTTTATCAGCATTTCCCTGTCTTCAGGGCCGGTCCCCTCCTCTTCTGCCAGAGAGATGACCTTTAAGTAGGCGTTCGCATAGCCCCGGGCGGAATCTATAAGGTGCCTGGTATACATCACCGAATCCCTGCGAAGTCTTCTGTCTAACAGCACTTCCCCCACCTCTTTTATCCTCTCCGCATAATAATAGGTGAAAAAGCCGAAATCCTCATCCTCATGGATAACCCCTAAGGGATAGCGGACACCGCATTTATTCAGGAATTCCCTCCTGTAAAGCCTGGTCCACACGGGACTTGGATATTCCTCGGTCATGTTCTCATAAAATTTCCTCAGGCTCTCCCGGCCGCTGGTGACCCTTTCCGAGCATTTCTCACGGATAAATTCGTCCTTATGGGCTTCCACATCATCAAACAGCTCCGGATCCGTGGTAAAAACCTCCGCATTGAAAAGGAGAATGTCCAGCTCTTCTGAAGACGCTTCATTATAGAGAAACTGCATGGCATGCTTTTTCAGCCTGTCATCGCTGTCAAGGAAGTACACATATTCACCTTCCGCCACATCGATCCCGGCATTTCTGGCGGAGGAAGCCCCGCCGTTTTCCTTATGGATGACCTTCA
>JAFVEU010000025.1 GCA_017475845.1 Lachnospiraceae bacterium
AAGAAGGATCAGCATTACCGCATAAGCCTGCCAGTCCATCATTTTTCTGTCCTTCATAATTGCGCATATCTTCCCGACGAGGATACCGGACAGAATAGCTGTGGGAACCGCAAAGAGCATGATAAATCTCCAGCTTCTGAAGGCAAGGATGGCTGTCAGGAAATACCAGACCACAAGAAGGATCTGCTCAAAGCGCCTCTCTCCCTTAAAGATCCCTCTTATCAGCATAACCCACATAACAAGCGCCATGATACAGCAGACCGATCCTCCCACCGCGTTTATCACACCTATGTTATTTCCGGAAAGCACCTTCATCTGAAAAAGACCTGTTAAGCCTCCTGCTATCAGCGACGGCTTCCTCATCTCGGATACGGACACGTATGCATCCGGGAAAAGGCCGGAACCGTTTCCCGGAAAAACACCTGTTAACTGGCTTAAAAGATTGGTAATGAAGCCCCTGTCCAGGATCAGCACTCCGAGAAGGATCAAAACCAGCGCCGTTCCCGGGCCTGTGAGTTTTTCCCGGATCGATTTTTTATCCGTTTTGATAAAAAGTGCGGAAAACAGCAGTAAAGACAGGGCAAGTATCCCCATAAAAAGCGTATAGACATTCCATGAAAGGATCAGTACAAGGAAGCTCAGGAAAAATGCCCCTGCATATACTGCCCTTTTTACCTTTGTTTTACTGCCTTCCTTATTTTCCGTGAAAGAGCTCATCAACAGACAGGCAAGGCAAAAAAACAGAGCAGAAGACCAGGAAAGGACGGTATCGGTGTCATAAAAGCCCGGAACAGTATGAAGGAAGTATCCGTAATTTAAGGAGGCCAGCACAGCCGCCGTAAAAGCTGCGATCATTCCCTGCATACGGTATGCCATGATAAAGACAGGTATAACTACCAGCACGGACAGAAACGCCCCCTGCCAGTAAACCACCTTTTCCAGAGTGATATTCCCAAAGGAAGAAAGCAGTCTTGAGAAAAAGACTGCGATATACGCCATAAGAGGACTGTATCCCGCGGCACTTCTGCCATAGGGAGCATAGCTCAGTCCGTCCCAGGGTTCACCGTCTTTAAGCTCATTTCCGGGATGAGAGTGATCCCGGATATCCCTTGTCATCCTCAGGTGATAATAAGAGTCCATCTCAGTAAGATAGGGAACGTCAGTTTCAGGATCGATATAGTCCTCTCCCAGGGTAGTATAAACGGCCTTTGCGGCCATAAGCCTGAAAAACAGGGCTGCCAGCATGATCAGCCCAATAAGTATTATCGCGGTTATAAGCGGGTTTACGGTCTTTTCTTTTGTTTTCAAGGATCTTCCTCCTGTTTTTCTTCCCCGTTCTTAAGGGCATCTTCCCCTACCAGTTTCTTGAAGCGTTCTTCCAGATGGGAAAAACGGAGAGACTGAAGGAAACAGTGTCCCAGAAGGAAGAAAATGATGATAAGGAATACCATATTTACGGGAGACTGTATTCCTATCAGCTCTGCGGCTTTTATCGCTATCCGGGGAAAAAGGCTCAGCAGCACAAACAATGCAGACAAAGTGATCCAGAAGGTTGTGTCATAGAGCTGTACTTCTGATTTCTTAAGCCTTCTGACAACGAAAATGAAGCTCAATAATGATGAAACAAACAGGAGTATCCGTAAGACCGAAGGCATATCTATCTCCTTATCCACTGCAGCAGCAATATGGAGCTGCACATCCTGAACATATACCGTAGAGATTCCGTGATATCAAGATAGCTCCTGCCGCTCATCCTTTCATTCATGCTGACCTGAACCTCGGTTACTTTGATCCCGCGGCTTATGAGATACGACAGTGTATCCGGCTCGGGCGAATAGTGCGAGGAAGCCGCAAAGCATTCCATGACCCGCCTGTCATATAAACGCATACCGGAAGTGGGATCCTTGATCCTTTCTCCGCTGACCAGCCGTATGCATAACGATATCAGATTCCCTCCCAAAGTCCTTAAAGAATGAGAACCCTTTTCCTCTGCGTATCTGGAACCTATGACTATATCATGATCACCGTCTCCGGCCTTTTCATAAAGCCTGTTAACTGCAGCTGCATCATGCTGCCCGTCAGCGTCAAACTGCATGGAATACTTAAAACCATGACGAAGGGCATACTTCATCCCGGTCCTTACAGCTTCGGCGAGTCCAAGATTTACCCGGTGCCTGAGGGTCTTCACCCCCATGGTTCTCAACAGCTCTCCCGTGCCGTCGGTGGATCCGTCATCCACCGCCAATAAGGGAAAATCTCCCGCTTTCTCTTTCAATTCAGTGATCACCCTGCCAATATTCTTTTCTTCGTTATATGCAGGTATTACTATCAACAGATCCTTCATTTCTTGTCGATGCCGCTCTTTCCTGTTTTCAATACAAGCCGTCTTCTTATCATATGATCACAGAGAAAATACCAGAATGCGAATACCAGTACGCTGCAGACCGCTATGGGACGCAGATCCCTCCGGATCATGTATGCCGCAGTATCGGAAATGACTGCAGCCGCACCGGAGATAATGCAGCATCTGAAATACTCTTTTTCCATATCCAGGGCTTTCATTGTGTTTGAGCAGGCCATTCCCTGCAGTGTCCTGAAGAACAGTGTGCCCGACAGAATAAAGAGAAAAGGGATACTGTCCTCATATCCCGGCATAAGCCTCCTTATGACCACGGGACATAAAAGTAAAAAAATCCACATGATAAGGGACAGTATCAGGGAGATCTGTTTCAGTTCTTTATATCTTAGGGCCAGATCCTTTTCTTCCAGACGTTTTAAGTACGGAAAGATCACTGTATTGGCGGCACTTATAATGGTATATGCGGTAACGATGATATAAACTGCAAAGGAGTAAACAGAAAACTGCTTAGCGTCAAAAAAAAGTCTGGCAAATATGCTGTCAGCCTCCAGTATCAAAAGCGAAAGCTGTTCTCCTAAAAGCACCGGGATACCCCGTCGGATGGTTTCGATAATATCCGCCCTGTGATCGTTGATCTTCCCTGACAGCGGGATAACGATAACAGAGCAGCTGACTGCATATGCTGTCAGAACAGCTGCATTCAGTGCCGTGATAAACAAAAGAAATCCCTGCCACCCGCCTGTTCTTTTCCACAGAAGTATAACGAACCCCAAAAGCTGTATACCCCTGTACAGAAACTGGAGAAGCGCATCTGTCCGAAACCTTCCGGTGATGATGGTAATGGTCGAAAAATAGGAACGAAGGTTTTCAAGAAACATATTTACCGCAACAAAAAAAAGCGGAGTGATACAGCCACCGGGAGCTGCATAAAATACAGAAGTCAGGATCGCTGCCAGGATCAGCTCTGCCAGTGCAAAAACCCGGGAATATACCCTGAAAGTCTCATGAGGCAGCTCATTTAAGTTTAAGTGGCCATAACGGAGCGCCACACCGTTCACAAAGCCAAAATGAAGCAACCCTGAAAATCCGATAAAAAGCGTATATTCCCTGTAACCTGCATAGGTCTCGTAGCTTGTGAACCGGGGCAGCGCAAGTCCTATTATGACTGCGGTGACCAGGGCCATTATATTTGAAGCCCCGACCCAGACCACATCCGATCTCTTTAAGAAATTCCCCTCTTTAGCAGTCACTGTCTTTCCTCATGCAAAAGGGATCTGTACATATCCATGTAATGCCTGTCGATCCTGTTCTTATCAAAGTGTTTTTCCTTCACTTCGGAAAAGGCCTTTATATCCTTTTTCATATATGCGCGCAGTTTAGCTGCCAGATCCTTCGCATCCCTGTTTTTGAAAAAAAGACACCGGCCGCCCACCACTTCCTTAAGTGAACCGGCATCAGAACTTATCACATCTCTCTTCAGGGCACAGGCCTCTGCCGCCGCATATCCAAAGCCCTCGGTTATGGAGGGGATGACACAGCAATCGGCACCTGACAGGACTTTAAGAAGCTTTAGTCTCGGAAGAGAGGGCTTTACGGTTATATGGTCATGAACACCGAGGTTCCGGATGATACGGAGAGCCTTTCCATATTCCTTTTCAGGATCCTTCGCAAGGATAAAGCAGAATCTCACCCCGGAAGAAGCAGTTTCTGCTTCGGACAATTCACTTAATGCCTTCAGGAGGACGAAGAGCCCTTTATTTTTAGCAGGTCTTCCGAAAAACAGTATCCCCCGCTCCCCTTCTTTCAGGGAAAAATATCTGCGGAATGATATATCTTCCTTTTCCATAAGGGAACGATCCGGAAGATCAGGATAGTTGTATATCATGAATGGTTTTTTACATCTTCCCCCGGCAGCTCTGTAATCGGAGGCAGTTGCCCCGGAAACCACATGCACAAAGGGACAGCTGAAGACTATCAGCCGTTCGTAAATAAAAAATGCTGCGGCTTTCAGAGGATTTTTTTCAAACCAGAACCACTTCCTGTTCATGACCTCATGAATGGTGGTCACACATTTCTTCCCACAGAGGAAAGCAGCCAGATTCGCCTTTAACGCGGTGGAATAAATGGAAGTATGCACGATATCACACCATCTGACGTGCGGCAGAATATCGGTCATCCTGACCATGGGATGTCCGAAAAAAAGAGGCCAGTCACAATACCAGATCCTGATCCCCTTTACCCTTCGGTATCCCGATATGCCGCCGGAGCTGCTTGTCACAACCCTCACCTCGTTGCCTCTCTCTTTAAGGAAAAGGCATATGTCCATATACAGCTTTTCTCCTCCTCCGATATGCGGGGGAAAATGCGGTACTATCCAGGTTATTCTCATGTACACTCCGTGGGACAGTCCGGAAATCCATTCATGATGAGGACATTATCCCAAAAGATAATAATAATTACGCATAAAAAAAACAACGAATTATGACTAATCCGTCGTTTTTGGCGTATATTCGGTTTTTTAAATCAGGAGATTTTGTTTCACCTTTCCTGACCCCTGCCATCTATACTGAAATTTTTTCAAAAAATGAGAATAATTATTTAAAAAAGAAAAAGAAGCCAATGCCGCTCAGAACCTATGCTGCCTCTGTGCTGAGATGGCGAAATGAGGAAAAGGATCTTTTGCAGTCTGATGAAAATATAAGGCTTCAAAGAGGCCGTATGCTTCTTGTAAAAGACATTGAGGCAAGGAGAGCGGTTAAGGAATTTGCCAGTGACAGAACTGTTGACGGGCTCATTGCGAAAGCCAGGGTGAATCTGGTCAATTCCATTCTTAACGAAAAGTCCGAATGGACAGGCTCCGCCATGAGTGTCAAGCCTGTAAGGGTGTACTTTGGAAGCTATATTATTTAATGCAT
>JAFVEU010000278.1 GCA_017475845.1 Lachnospiraceae bacterium
GCGGTGGCAAAGGATGACAGGATAGAAGGGGTTCTTTCCACAAAGGGAAGCCTTTGATCTTAAGGGGATCCACGCCGGGATATAAGGGATGAAGTGCCCGGCTTTTAACCATAATGAAGGGATTTGATATCATATGAATAACGATTATAAGAAAATAGTTCCCAGTATCTTTATACAGGACGGCCGCGCCGTTAAGTGGTTCGGGGGAAAGACGGTACTTAAAGAAGAGCCTCTTGAACTTGCTAAGGATTTTGCCAACCACGGAGCCGATTCCATTATGATCTTCGATCTTTCGGAGGAGGACAGCGAGCATGAAAAGAACCTGGGAGTCATAAAGAATATCTGCGCTTCGGTGGACATACCCGTGACGGGAGCGGGGAACGTAAAGAGGCTTGAGGATATAAAGAAGCTTCTCTACGCAGGATGCCGGAAGGCTGCCCTGAATTTCAAGAAGGCAGATAATATAAAGCTCTCCGAAGAGGTGAGCACCCGTTTCGGAAGGGAGCATATCGCAGCCTGCATAGATAATCCGGATCAGATGGAAAAGGGCAGGAACGAGATCAAGAACTATATAAGCACCCTTATCCTTGTGAATGAAGAGAATCTGGAGGCTTCCGCCGACTGGGTGGACAGGGCCTGCAGCAATAATGCCAATCCCATTTCCGTGGGACTCCTTCCCCTTTTCCATAAGAAGTCCTTCCACGAACTGGCCGCGGTACTCCGGAATTATTCGGTACAGGGGGTTTCCGGAGGAGACATCAACGAAAAGCCGAAGAACTTTATGGACTTTAAGAGACAGTGCAAGGGCCTCGGGATCCCTGTGAACACCTTTGAGAGCTCCATGAAATGGTCGGATTTCAAGCTTAATTCCGACGGGATGGTGCCTGTCATCGTCCAGGATTATAAGACGGATGAGGTATTGATGCTCGCCTATATGAATGAGGAAGCATACAACAGGACCGTGGAGACCGGACGGATGAACTACTGGTCAAGGAGCAGGAATGAGCTCTGGCAGAAGGGGGATACCTCCGGGGATTTCCAGTATGTGAAGAGCCTTACCGCCGACTGTGATAATGACACGATCCTTGCAAAGGTGCTGCAGATCGGAAACGCCTGCCATACCGGCAGAAGGTCCTGCTTCTTCAATACGATGCTAAAAAAGGAATATGATGACGCCAATCCCTTAAAGGCCTTTGAGAGGGAATACAATACGATCCTTGACAGGAAGGCCCATCCCAAGGAGGGCTCCTACACCAATTATCTCTTTGACAAGGGAATAGACAAGATCCTTAAAAAGGTGGGTGAGGAGTGTACGGAGATCATCATCGCCGCAAAGAACCCCAATCCCGAGGAGATCAAGTATGAGATGGCGGATTTCCTGTATCACGCCATGGTGCTCATGGTTGAAAAGGGTGTTACCTGGGATGAGATAACAAAGGAGATAAACTCCAGATAGAATGAAGAAAACTGCTTTAAGTGACGAGATCCTTTTATCAATAGAGAAGCCGGAAAGGTATATCGGTAACGAGATCAACGCGGTGATAAAAAACAGGGGAGAGGTGGATATCCGCTTCGCCCTTTGTTTTCCCGATGTCTATGAGATAGGCATGAGCCATCTCGGGATACAGATACTCTATGATATGTTTAATAAGCGGCCGGATATCTGGTGTGAGAGGGTTTACTCTCCCTGGACGGATCTGGACCGGATCATGCGGGATAGGGATATCCCGCTTTTTGCGCTGGAGTCCCAGGACAGTATAAAGGAGTTTGATTTCCTGGGGATCACTCTGCAGTATGAGATGTGCTACACAAATATCCTGCAGGTCCTTGAGCTCTCAAAGATCCCCTTATTAAGCTGTGACAGAAGTGAGGAGGATCCGATCGTTATCGGCGGGGGACCCTGTGCCTATAACCCGGAGCCCATAGCGGAGTTCTTTGACCTTTTCTATATAGGAGAGGGAGAGACCAGCTATGATGAGCTCTTTGACCTCTATAAGAAATATAAGACCGGCAAAAAGGGCCGCAGTGACTTTTTAAGGGAAGCCTCAAAGATAGAAGGGATCTACGTGCCCTCCCTCTATGAAGTGAGCTATGATGAAAAGGGGCTTATTAAGGATTTTTCTCCTCTTTATCCCGATGTGCCATCAAAGATAAGGAAGAATATAGTAAAGGATATGGATCTTGTGACCTACCCCGAAAAGCCCTTAGTACCCTTTATCCAGGTGACCCAGGACAGGGTTGTGCTGGAAGTCATGAGGGGCTGCATAAGGGGCTGCCGCTTCTGCCAGGCAGGGCAGATCTACAGGCCGGTCAGGGAGAGAAGCGTTGACTTCCTTAAAGATAAGGCAAAAAAGATGCTGGATTCCACCGGGCAGGATGAGATAACCCTAAGCTCCTTAAGTACCTCGGATTACAGCGGCTTAAAGGAGATAGTGGACTTCCTCATAGATGAATACAGGGATAAGTGTGTTAATATCTCACTTCCCAGTCTCCGTATCGATGAATTCTCCTTAGACATAATGAGCCGGGTGCAGGATGTGAAAAAGAGCAGCCTGACCTTTGCGCCGGAGGCCGGTTCGCAGCGGATGAGGAATGTGATAAACAAGGGGATCACGGAAGAGAACATTATGCAGGGCAGCGCCGAGGCCTTTAAGGGCGGCTGGAACAAGGTGAAGCTCTACTTTATGCTGGGGCTTCCCTTTGAAAGGGATGAGGACGTAACGGAGATCGCCCATCTTTCAAACAGGGTGGCCATGAACTGGTTTGATACCATTCCAAAGGAAGAGAGAAAGGGACAGCGGGTAATGGTGACCGCTTCCGCCTCCTTCTTTATCCCGAAGCCCTTTACACCCTTCCAGTGGGCTCCCATGAACCCTCCGGAGGAATTTTTAAGAAAGGCTCATCTCGTGAAGGATACCTTCAAAACGGAGCTAAACCACAAGTCCTTAAAATTCCAGTACCATGAGCATGATCTTTCGGAGCTTGAAGGGGTGCTTGCAAGAGGTGACAGAAGGATATCAAAGGTCATAATGAAGGCCTATGAAAACGGAGCGGTCTTTGACAGCTGGCAGGAGATCTTTGACAGGGATAAATGGGACAGGGCCTTCACGGAATGTGATATAGACAGGAAGTTTTACACCGAGAGGGAAAGGGAGATCACGGAGATCTTTCCCTGGGACTTTATAGATACGGGCGTATCGAAGGAATTCCTTAAGGCTGAGTGGGAAAAGGCAAAGACGGAAACCGTGACACCAAACTGCCGTGCTTCCTGCTCCGGCTGCGGCGCAGCGTCCTTCGGAACAGGAGTATGCTTTGAAAGAAGGTAACAGCGTAATACGCATAAAATTTGCAAAATACGGCATGATGCGCTATATCGGCCATCTTGATACCATGCGCTTTTTCCAGAGGCTTATCCGCCGTGCCGGCATCGATGCTGCCTATTCGGAGGGCTTTTCCCCCCACCAGATCATGTCCTTTGCCCAGCCTCTGGGAGTGGGGGTTGAGAGCTGCGGAGAATACATGGATCTGGAGGTCAGGTCCCTTGGCACGGCTTCGGACATGAGAGAGCGGATGAACGCAGAGTGCGCGGAGGGCATAGAGATAAGGGAGATGAGCCTCCTTCCGGAAAAACACGAGAAAGCCATGGCCTCCGTTTATGCGGCGGATTACAGAGTGGTCTTCCGGCCCTCACATGAACCGGCATGGGATATCTGTGCCGCTGTGGATGAGTTTAATAAGGCGCCTTCCGTGAAGGTCATGAAAAAGAGCAAGAAATCCATAAGGGAAGTGGAATTAAAGGAGCTGGTCTATTCCCTTTCCGTATGCCTTAAACCCATAGGCGAACTCTTTCCCGAAGGCCCTTTAAGTGGGGACGTGATAGAGGACAATGAAAGACGGGTGCCCCTGTTACATATGAGGCTTTCTGCCTCCTCCGGAGACAATGTGAAGCCGGAGCTTCTGATAAATGCTCTTGGATCCCTTTCCGGCAGTGAAGTGGAAGAGATCGGGAGGACCGATCTTTTTATTACCAGGGAAGAGCTTTATGATAAAGAAATGAAAGCACTTATCGAGGCGGGTACCGGATTTTGATGGACAGGGTCGTTATAACAAAATACGGTGCTGCGGTCCTTACCTTTCTCATAAAGGATGACAGGGTCTGGGATATAATGGGCTATGAGCCTTCGGGAAATGAGGGCTTTCAGACCGGGGACATCCTGAAGGCAAAGGTTATAAACATCCAGAAGAATATAAACGCGGCCTTTCTCTCGCTTATCCCGGGAGTAAAGGCCTTCATGGATATGGGAAACAGGGATGATATAAAGCCGGAGCAGGAGATCATAGTGCAGATCACAAAGGAAGCCTTCGGCGAAAAAGAGATAGTGGTGACCCCGAATTATTCCCTGGCCGGCCGGTACATGGCCTTGTCCTCCGGAAAAAAGGGAGTGGGAGTCAGCAGGAAGATATCGGGAGAAAAAAGGGAAGAACTAAAGGAACTGATCTCTAAAAAAATGGAGAATATCGAGGGCTTCGGAGCGGTGATCCACACCAACGCCGAAAATGCCCCGGTTGAAGCTATAGACGGGGAATTCGATTCCCTCTTTGAAAAATTAAGGGAAATAGAGCGGAAGGCTCAGTATTCCGTCCCTTATATAAGGATATATTCCGCCATGAGGCCGGAGAGCGAATATATCCGGGACTTAAGGGAGGCTCCGGAAAAGGTGGTGACGGACGATCCGGAGATATACGAGGGCTTAAGAGAGGATTTCAGGTCAGACCCTGGGATCTATGAAAAAATAAGCCTGTATAAGGACTCAGACTTTCCCCTGACAAAGCTCTACCGGATAGAGCCTGCCATTGATGAGATAAGGAAACGGACAATATATCTGAAGAGCAGCGGGACCCTTATCATCGACAGGACCGAAGCCTGCCACGTAATTGACGTGAATACAGGTAAGAATACGGAGAAGCTTTCAAAGGACGAGCTGATACTGAAGACCAATTTAGAAGCCGTTAAGGAAGCGGCAAGACAGATGAGGATCAGAAACTTAAGCGGCATGATCCTTATAGACCTTATCAACATGACCTCATATTCCATGCGGAATAAGGTGATAAACGCCCTTAAGGAAGAACTGAAAAAGGACAGACTGAAAGCAGAGTTTATAGATCTTACCGGCCTCGGCATTGCAGAGGTCACCAGGGAAAAAGAGAGATTACCCCTGATAGAGATGATCTGACGCGGTAAATACGTTGAAAATAAAAGAATTACGGAGAATGAATATGCTGCCATCAAGCGCAAAGAACAAAATAGAACAGATATGGCTGGATGTTATAGCCGGAGGCGTATCCCAGCCGGACAGTGTAATTGAACAGTTAACATATCTCATGTTTGCGAGACAGCTGGATGAAGCTGAAGCAGATATTGAGAGTGCAGAGCTTCTCGGGGATACAGTTGATCATATTTTCGGATCCTCCGGAGACGAGCAGCTCTTAAGGTGGAGAAATTTCATAGGTATGAAAGCTGACGAACTCCTTCAGCATTTCACGAAAAAGGTATTTCCTTTTATGAAACAGCTTAATACCGACAAGAATTCCTCGTTTTCAAGATATCTTTCAGGAGCCACATTTAAGATAAATGATCCCCTGGCCTTAAAGAAGGTTGTTCAGGGACTGGAGGAGCTTTTCAGTAACGACATCAAGGGTCTTGATATGCAGGGGGATCTATATGAGTATATGCTTGGAAAGCTGAATGCTGCAGGGCGGCTCGGCGCCTTCCGTACTCCCAGACAGATCCGGGATATGATGGTGGCTCTTATGGCTCCGACTCCGGATATGCGTATCTGTGATCCGGCCTGTGGAACTGCCGGCTATCTTATTTCCGCTGCGGAATATATCCGCGGACATTATGAGAAGAATATGACAAAAGAGCAGTGGGATGCCTGGGACTCAAAGGTCTTCACGGGTTACGATACGGATGAAACCATGTGTCGTCTGTCATGCATGAATCTCATGCTTCATTCTGTTAAAAATCCAACGGTCAGGAAACAGGACAGTGTCTCCAAGGATTTCGAGGATCATGATATCTATGATCTCTGCCTGGCAAATCCGCCTTTCAAGGGCACCATAAATGAAGAGAATGTGAGCGGTTCCTTATCCATGGTGACCGCTACCAAGAAGACGGAGCTTCTCTTTGTAGCCCTTCTCATAAGGCTTCTGCATGTTGGAGGGCGCTGCGCCTGCATAGTTCCCGACGGAGTGCTTTTCGGATCTTCAAAAGCCCATAAGTCCCTGAGAAAGGAACTGGTAGATAATCAGTATCTGGAGGCAGTTATTTCAATGCCATCGGGAGTGTTCAAACCCTATGCCGGGGTATCCACCGCTGTTCTCATTTTCACAAAGACCAACGCCGGCGGAACGGACAAAGTATGGTTCTATAACATGGAAGCAGACGGCTTTTCCCTTGACGACAAGAGAAATCCCGTGAACGAGAACGATATTCCGGATATCATAGAAAGATTCCATAACAAGGATAAAGAGGAAAGCAGGGCACGGACAGAAAAGAGTTTTCTTGTACCGGTGAAGGAGATAATCGACAATGAATACGACCTTTCCATCAATAAATACAAGAAAACAGAGTATGTCCCGGTAGATTATCCGCCTACGAGTGAAATAATTAAGAGCATCGAGGAACTGAATGAAAAGGTGGATAAGGAAACTGCTGAATTAAAGAAACTGTTGAATATAAATTGATATTTGTGGGGATGAGGAAAGAGATAAAATATGTGCTATACAGTTAGTGAGATCAGAGAAAGAGCAGTGCCAATAGCAAAAGAATATGGCGTGAAAAGGATGAGTCTGTTTGGGTCATATGCGCGGGGGGATGCAACAGATGAAAGCGATGTAGATATATACATTGATAAAGGGAAACTGAAGAGCCTGATCAGATATTTTATGTTTGTAGCTGATTTAGAGAAAGCGTTTCAATGTCATGTTGATGTGGTTACTACAGGCATTGAAGATAGAGATTTTCTGGACAGGATAATGAGCGAGGGAGTGTTGCTATATGAAGAATGAAGATAGAGAGATTATTGTGCGCATAATCAGATATTGTGATGATGTGAGATCGTTGTTGGGGGAATATGGAAATGATTTTAAACAATATAAGGAGAGGAATTGTCTGGGATACATTGACTAATGAGATTCCGGACCTGCAGGAGACGCTGGAAAAGATGCTGTGATAGTTGAGATTTGTAGGGGAATAAAGTGAGAAAAGAGGAAAGGAGACAAGGCGTTATGACAAATGAATTAGATTCTATGTGCGGCGTATCCGACGAGGAATTGACGGAACGTTTTAAGGAAGCAATACGTTTAGATAATGAAGAACGTCGCATAAAGGGAGAGCCTATTGCAAAGTATGACACGGAAAAAAGAAAGGCGTATCTGGAATATCCGGACGGAAGGAAACGGTATGCAAATTGAGGAGAGAAAGCCTGAGATCATTGTATTTGCCGGACCGAATGGTTCAGGCAAATCGACAATTACAAAGCTTGCCCGAGTAATAGAACCAATTGAACGAGCAGATAGATAAGGAAACGGCGGAGCTGAAGAAGTTACTGGGGATAAATTAAGATATCTGCAAGATGTTATAAACAGAAAAAAGAAGCGCGTAAGCCGACGGATCCTTAAAAAGTACCTTCGGTAGAAAACCGCTTCTTTTCCATAAATATGAATACTTTTAATGGTTATGTCAAGAGGCGGGATATTTGATAACAAAAGAGAAGACAGCAAACCGTTTGAATCATAAGACCGCACTGCAAGAAACCACCTCTCTTTTGGCGGGAGTATATGATAGGACAAGATCATTGTCAAGAAAGATTTGTAGGGGAAAATTGATATTTGTGGGGATGACAGATGACGAAATTAACAGATTTATGTGACATCCAGTATGGATATGCATTTGATTCTGGAGCATTTACAGATGATGAATCATATCCACAACTTGTTAGAATAAGAGATGTAAAACGAGGATATTCAGAGACGTATTATAACGGTGAGTATCCTGAGGAATATGTGTTGTCCGCAGGAGATTTACTTATTGGCATGGACGGCGAATTCAATATTGCCAGATGGAAAGTGGATGGAGCGTTACTGAATCAGCGAGTTTGTAAGATTATTGTAAAGGATAATGCTGATGAAGAGTTTCTAAGATTTGCATTGTCAAAGGCATTAAAGGCAATAGAGGATAGAACATCATTTGCTACAGTAAAACACCTTTCAGCAAAGGAACTTAATAAGCTTGAAATACCAGTTCCGCCCTACGAAGAACAGAAAAAGATATCTGAAATACTTCATAGATTAGAAAAGGTTATTGATATTCGTCAGAATGAACTTGCATCATTAGATGAGCTTATCAAAGCCCGATTTGTCGAGCTCTTTGGAGATATGGCTGATTCCCAATGTAAGTGGGATAAGTGTAAGCTTATAGATGCATGCGCGGATTCCAACGATATTAAGTGCGGGCCGTTTGGCACACAACTTGGTAAAGATGAATATACTGACTCAGGCGTAGAAGTATGGGAAATTCCGCAGATTAATTCGGAGTTTAAGACTATGCCAACGCATTTTGTTACAAAAGAAAAAGCACAAAATCTAGAACAATATTCGATTAGGCCGGGTGATATTGCTATGTCAAGGAAGGGAAATGTCGGCAGATGTGCAGTGTTTCCAGAGTCTTTTGAAGAGGGCATTATCCACTCGGATGTATTAAGAATACGAGTGGATGGTTCAAGAGTTGCTCCCGAGTTTATGATGAGACAGTTGCACTATAGTGGAGATATTCAACATCAGATTGAATTGGTAAGCTCTGGTGCAATTATGGCAGGAATAAATGTTACGAAGTTGAAGGATATCTGCGTATACGTTCCACCTAAGACACTACAGGATGAATTTGTATCTTTTGTAAAACAAGTCGACAAATCAAAAGTTGCCGTAAAGAAGGCGTTGGATGAAACACAGACACTTTTTGACAGTCTAATGCAGGAGTATTTCGGATAATACTTCCCTTTGAGGGGAGGGTGGCGCTGAATTCGCCGTATGCGATGTCCGCGGTGCTACCATCCGTCAGACGCTTTGCGTCTGCCGGATGTCGCGCTGTCGCGCTATGAGGACAGCCTGAAAAGATGCCGGCTGCAAGCAAGCTTGCCCCGGTCATCTTTCCTGACTGTCCTCGCACCGCTCGTAGTTACGCGCAAATCACAAGTTGCAGTGAAGAAATCGCTTGACAAGGCGCAACTTCTATTTGACAGTCTGATGCAGAAGTACTTTTCGTGATATTATAAATGACAGGAGGTGTTTCATTATGAACGAAATGGCGGAATATACAGATGAACTGGTTGACGGATTGCTTAAAGTCCTGAAAGACCAGGTTGTCAGGATAATAATATATGGTTCTACAGCACGAAATGAGGCGACACCGGACTCAGATGTAGATATCGCTGTAATAATTAATGGGGTAATGGATGCAGAGACCGAAGATTTACTTTCTGATTTTGTTGTAGATATGAATTTAAAATTTGATAAGGTTTTTTCTGTGATCGATATTGAAAATCAGTTATTCCAGAGGCTTGAGAATATATCACCGTTCTACAAAAACGTGAATAAAGAGGGCATCGTATTATGGAAAGCAGCGTAATAGATTTATCAAAATACAGATGGGAAACATCTAACGAGGAATTGGAAAGTGCGATAGTTCTAAAGGACAATGGAAAATACAAAGCATCAATAAATAGATCATATTATTCAATTTTCCATGCATTAAGAGCGGTTACCGCACTGGATGGCTTCGATTCAGGTAAACATTCCGGGATTATTGCTTTTTTTAACAAAACGTATGTAAAAACCGGGATATTTGATAAAACCATATCAAAACTGATAGATACTGCATTTCGTTTGAGAGAAAAAGCTGATTATCAGGATTTTTTTGTGGTTTCCAGGGATCAGGCAGAAGAACAGATAAATAAAGCAAAAGAGGTAATAAAAACAATATCACCATATCTACAAAGCAAGTGGTAATTAATCCGGGAGACATCAGGTGGATACGAACTTTTCTTTTCTGAAAAATAAAAGGAATTCTCTTTTTTCGCAAAGCCCTGTATAGAAGCGGAGGATGTGCTTTCTGTGTCTCCTGCGGTCAGCGCTTTTGCGAGCCGCAGGGCGCTGGAGCTTTGTGTGAAGTGGATTTATGCGGTGGATAGTTTCCTTACCCGTCCGGGAGAAAGGGAGACCCTTCAGGATCTTCTTCATGATCACGGGTTTCCGTCACTGTTGGATTACCGGCTGTGGAGGAGGCTTCAGTATGTGGTCAGGAACGGCAACGCTTCGGCACATTCAGGGGCAGAAGAAGTAAGTGTAAATGATGCAATTCTTTCCTTGAATATAGTTTTTGACCTGGTGCAGTGGGTGGATTACTGCTATGGCAGGGAGTATGAAGAGAGAAAGTTTAATGCAAAGGCTATACCTAAAAAGACTGACAAAAGTGCAGAGATCCGTGCGTCCTACGAAAAATTCTTAAGCGAGGCAAAGGAAGAACAGGACAGGATCGTTACAGAAAAGAATAAGCATATTGAGAGTCTGTTAAAACAGGTGGAAGAGCTTTCCAAGGAGATGGAGGCTCTGAAGAAGGAGAATGAAAACACCAGGGAGTATCATTATGCTCCGGATATGTCAGAGGCCGAGACCAGACAGCGATACATCGATGCTGACCTGAAGGCTGCGGGCTATGTATTCAGTCAGGATAAAAAGAGAAATTGCGTGGAGACGGAATACCCTGTCATGGGAATGCCGAATGCGAGCGGTACGGGCTTTGTGGATTATGTGATCTGGGGTGATACCGGAAAGATCATCGCTCTTATCGAAGCCAAAAAGGCCAGTGAGTCTTCATCAAAGGGGCGCACACAGGCCAGGCTGTATGCCGACTGTATAGAAAACATGCAGGGTTACCGACCGGTCATGTTCTATACGAACGGTATGGAGATCAATTACTGGGACGACAGATCATCTTCACCGGTTCCGAGACAGGTCGGAGGATATTTTCCCATAAGGGATATTAACCGCATCCAATCCATGAGGCTCATCAGAAAGCCTCTGAACAGGATTCCCATAAATACTGATATAACGGACAGACACTATCAGATCCGTGCAGTTTCGAAGTGTTGTGAATCATACGACAAAGGAAACAGAAAGTGTCTGCTTGTTATGGCTACGGGCACGGGAAAGACCCGGACGGCTGCAAGCCTTGTGTATGTTCTCCTGAAGGCCGGATTTGCTCAGAGGGTTCTCTTTCTTGCTGACAGGATAGAGCTGGTTAAACAGGCTAAAGGCGCTTTTGCGGAGTATATACCGGATACACCTTCCTGTAATCTGCTTCTTGGACGGGATGACAGGGGAGCGGATATTATCTTTTCCACCTATCCAACAATGCTTCATGCCATAGATAACGAGAAAAATTCTGACGGCTCCCGCTTCTTTTCGCCGGGACACTTCGATCTTATAGTAGTGGATGAAGCCCACAGGAGTATCTTTAATAAATACAGGGCAATATTTGAATACTTTGATGCTGCACTTCTTGGACTTACAGCTACTCCCAAGGATACTGTGGATCAGTCTACCTATGATTTCTTCGACCTTCCCCATGGGATACCGACTGACGTTTATGAATATGATGAAGCAGTGAATAAGGATAAGGTGCTGGTGCCTTACTACACCATAGAGACCGCCACATCAATTAGTGATGATGGTATTACTTACAGGGATCTTGATGTTGAAGAAAGAGAGCAGTATGAAGATGACTTCATGGAGGATGAAGTCCTTCCTGAAAAGATCCCCGCAGAATATATCAATAAGTATATCTTCAATCAGCAAACCGTGGATCTCATGATCTCTGACATCATGAAGAACGGGATAAGACACTCTTCCGGGAATCATGCCGGAAAGACCATTGTCTTTGCTCAGAGCAAGCGCCATGCGGATTTTATAATCAAGCGTTTTGAGTCAATGTATAAAGAGTATCCGGGATTTATCTGCAGGATAGTAAGTGGATAACCTTATACAGAGGACACATATAATAACTTTAAGAAAAAGGATTCCTCACCCTTTATAGCCGTGACTGTAGATAAGCTGGAGACCGGAGTAGATATACCGGAGGTGGTGAATTTGGTATTTGCCAAGAAGGTGTACAGCCGTATCAAGTTTGACCAGATGATAGGACGCGGCACCAGGCTTTGCAAGGAT
Organism: Lachnospiraceae bacterium; assembly: GCA_017475845.1. Taxonomy (GTDB): domain Bacteria; phylum Bacillota; class Clostridia; order Lachnospirales; family Lachnospiraceae; genus NK4A144. The sequence continues at coordinate 12,286 of JAFVEU010000278.1, forward strand.
CTGTTTGGGCCGGGGGCTGATAAAAAGGAATTCATAATATTTGACTACATGAGGAATTTCCAGTTTTTTGAGCTGCATCCGAAGGGGAAGGAGGCTGGTGCGGAGATCTCGCCTGTAGCCATGCGTTTTGCAAGGAAAGTGGAGATAATTAAGCTCACACAGGATGCGGATTACAGCGGCGATGATTATCAGAATATCAGAAAATCCCTTGTGAGCGATGTGGTGACAGACATAAAAGGCCTGAACAGTGAGCGCTTTGAAGTAGTATTAAGACGTCAATATGTCGATAAATACAAGGATCCGGAGCAATTCACCTGTATTGATAATATAAAGAAGCATGAGATCAATGATAATCTTGCCGGACTTGTGGTCACATCCGAAAAGGATGAGGCGGCTATTGCCTTTGATGTCTTGATGTACGGTCTTATGATCTCTGTATTGTCAAAGAAAAAGCTCATTGCCCAGCAGAAAAAGAGAGTGATGAGATATGCGTCCTCACTGCTGGAGAAATGTGCAACGATACCGGAAGTTAAGACTAAGATACCGGAGCTGAAGGAAATATCGGCTGATTCTTTCTGGGAAACGGGAGATATGCTTGTGTTTGAAGAGACCAGAAAGAGCCTGCGCGGGATCATGAAATACGTTACCGGAGAGGTTCCTCCCATACATTATACGAACTATTCCGATGAGATCGTATTCCGAGAGGAGGGCCGGGACATTGATATTTGCGGGACCGACTATGAAGAATACAGAAAAAAGGTGAACCGCTATGTGGATGAAAACCGCGATAATCCAGCGATCAAAAAGCTCCTTCGGAATGAACCCATAAACAGCGAGGATTACAGGGAACTGGAGCGGATATTTACAAAAGAGCTCGGCTCAGAAGATGATTACAGAATAAGCTATCAGGACACTCCCTTCGGGATACTGATCCGGAAGATCGCCAAAATGGACCATGATGCGGCTTTCTCCGCATTCGGTGAATTTATAGCCGAGATGAGACCAAATGCTGAACAGATGGCGTTTCTGGAAAAAGTGGTGGATTATATCGTCGAAAACGGCTGCATTGAAAACATCAGGGATCTGATGAACGCACCCTTTGACAGACCTGTGAGATTCAGCGTGCTCTTCACACCCGATGAGCAGAAGAAGCTTGTAACGATAATAAACAGCATAAAGGATAATGCTTTAGTGGCGTAGAAAAGGAGATATTATGACAGATTATGCAGAAGGCAGCGGAAAACAGTACCATACCATGGTTTCTAAGGATGACATCGGAAAGTATGTGATCCTTCCCGGGGATCCGAAGCGGGTGCAGAAGATCGCCGAATATTTTGACGAGCGTCATTTCGTGGCGGACAACAGGGAATTCATGACCTATACAGGCTCTCTTGAGGGAGTAAAGGTGAGCGTGGTATCCACGGGTATCGGAGGCCCCAGCGCCGCCATAGCCCTGGAAGAGCTTGCAAAATGCGGAGCCCACACCTTTATCCGGGTTGGAACCTGCGGTGGCATGCAGCTTGATGTGGAGGGCGGAGACATTGTCATCGCCAGCGCAGCCGTGAGACAGGAGGGCACAAGCCGGGAATACGCACCCATTGAATATCCTGCAGCCGGAAATTTTGAGGTTATCAGGACTTTGGCAGACACCGCTTCAAAGCTTGGCTTAAAGAGCCATGTGGGCGTTGTGCAGAGCAAGGATTCCTTCTTCGGACAGCATGAGCCGGAGGTGATGCCCGTTTCCTGTGACCTTATGAATAAATGGGAAGCCTATCTAAGGCTGGGCTGTCTCGCATCCGAAATGGAGACTGCCGCCCTTTACACAGTGGGACAGTTCCTTAATGTGAGAGTCGGAGCCTGCTATCTCTGCATCGCAAACCAGGAAAGAGGAAAGCACGGTCTCCAGAACCCCCAGGTCCACGACATCTCAGCCGCCATCCGCCTTGCGGTGGAATCGTTGTGGGCACTTATAGTAACGGAAAAAGGCTGACCAAAAAATCAAAGCGGCCGGATCCGGCACCCGCCATTTCGAAAA
>JAFVEU010000279.1 GCA_017475845.1 Lachnospiraceae bacterium
TGGTGGCTGCGTGATGTCGTTTCGGCGGCGAATTTCGCTCGTGTCAACTACTACGGCGTTGCGAGCTGCCTCAGCGCCAGCGTCTCTTATGGCGTGCGCCCGGCTTTCGCCATATCTTCCGATCTTTAATCTCCGCCCCTTGTGGGCGGGACAGCGACGGAAAAGACTGCAGGCAGGAAAGGAGAAGAAATGAGCAAACATTCAAAAGCCAAAGAACTGCTTTTTGGCACGGAATATACACAGATCTCAGCCGTAAAAGTAGCCCCTGCGCTCGGAGTATCACCCAGCACGGTCTATAACTGGAAAAATGACGTGGGAAAGATGCCTCTTTCAAAGGTGATCATCCTGGCAAGGCTGCAGAGGCTATCAGATGAAGATAAACTGGCGATTTTTGACTAGAAAAGGAGAAGACAATGGATAAGGAAAAGATCGCAAGAACAATAGTCGAAATGACAAACGAAGCTGTCAACACGGGAAACCAGAAGTTGTACTGGGAGGTTATTGGATTCGTAGAGGGAATGAGGAGAGCCGGACAGTTCCCGGAGGATTTCGCAAAACTTCTGGAAACAGATATTCATGACCAATGGGCGAAGAGGGACCGGAGAATGAAAGAGCGGTTCAAAAGAATGTGGGGGTATTCAGCATGTTAAGGACGGCCATATTATCAGCGATCCTGTGCGTGATCTTAACAGTCCCCGTTTGCGCCGGCGCAAAAAGAAATGGCGATGTAGCAGGATGCGGAGGGAATAATGAGCCTTTCCTCGTGGATTGCACCGGATACCTCTCTGATAACGACGCGGGATCACACGGGGATCCTGTTCAGGATGGCATGATAGCCGGACACCCTGCATGGTACGGGATGACCGTGGTTATATACCAGGCTGATATATGCCCGGACGGGTCATATAAGCTTGGATCCTATATAGAAACCTCGCAGATCCTTGATACAGGATATGGGTCAAGTACCGGAGACGGCATCCATTCAAAGATCAGGGAAGACAAAGCGTCCCAGGGCACCATAGAAACAGGGAAATCAATAGATAAATGGTTCAGCTCGCTCACGGAAGTCAAAGAGTGGATGCGATTCACCCGGGGGCATGTGTTCATACAGCTGATAGATGCAGAGGGATGAAATGTATTACTACGAAACCATCAAGCCCATGACGCTTTACAGAAGACACGAAGTAAGTGAGATAGAGACAATTTCAGAAACGCCTGTATTTGCAGAGACGCCCTGGGTAAAGATCAGAACTAAAACTGGAAGAACATTCTACACAGAGAAAAGGATACTGGAAGATATGCAGAGCTACAGCCATTTATATCCGACCGAGATAAAAGGAAGAATTGCGCCGGCGCAAACGAAAGGAGACAAAAAGGAAGCGGTGCCAGTCTGACACCTGACACCGCAAACCAATGAATTACTATTCAGTATTTAGAAGACGCTTATATTTTAAGTCATTAAGCGCCAAAAGTCAATAGAAACCGCGTAAAAACGGCAATTATCGGGCCGTTTTTCCACTCGATAAACCGTTTAATAATTAGACACTATTCAGGATTCAGGAGATAGAAATGCCATACATGAAAGAAACGTGTGTGGCAGGGAAAACTATAGAGATCCGGAAGTACTACAACTTTCATGTACCTCCTCCCGGAGAGCATAGGGGGATAAGGGAGAAGCCCACGCCGGAACGGATAAAAAAGGCCAACCTTCGGAAAGCTGAGACCGATCTCAGAAGGCTCATGAATGCGAACTTCACGGACAGCGACTACAATATCACCCTCACCTACAGGGAAGAGGAAAAGCCAGCAAGCATAGGAGACCTCCGGGATGATGCGGCAGCCTTCTCCAAAAAACTCTCCAGGATATACAAAAAGGCGGAGATCCCTTTCAGGTTTATCTACTGTATGGGAGCCGGACCCCACAGGCGGCATATACACATGGTTATATCAGGATTTCCCGATATGGGGAAAATAGCGGATGCCTGGGACAAAGGTCATATCAGCATGACAAAGCTCTACAGTGAGGGGAACTATGCAGACCTGGCGGCGTATTTCATCAAGAACGCAGAGGACACAAAGAAGGAAGAGGTTGAGCAGGGGCTTAAGCCCCGTAGGAGATACAACACAAGCCATAACCTGAAAAAGCCGAAGGTCACAAAAGAGAAGATACCGGCTAAAGACTTCAGGAAGAACCCGAAGCCGAAGAAAGGCTACCAGATAGTCAAAGATTCTATAGTGAGCGGCATATCAGACCTTACGGGGATGCCGTACCTGTTTTACACACAGATAAAGGACAGAGACCATGCAGGAAATAAACCTATACATCCTTACGGAACAGAAAGGAAACACAAGCGAAAGCGGGCGTGTGGCATACGAGCTGGAGACCACCCGCCGGAACGGGGGAAAGGTATTCCGTGATTACAGGACATATCTCCCTGACCGGAACCGGAACGGAGCAATGCTGGAAGGACTGTGTGATGCCCTGGAAAACCATGTACTTGAAGGAAAAGATATCCGCATGAACGTATATTCCGAAGCGGCAATGATGAATACCCATATAACCAACGGAAATATATACGTCTGGGAAAAGAACGGTTTCAGAAAATCGGACGGGACCCCGGTCATGTATGCGGAACTCTGGGAACAGATCACAAGGGACATAAGGGAAAAGCTGAATTGCAGGATATCAGCTTATACCGGTATCCCTTATGAGATAAAGGCAAGGCTCGACAAAATGATAAACGAGCCATACTAAAACCAATGAAGGAGGAAATCATATGGCGAAACTGGAGGAATTTGGCAGTTACAAGGAGATCAACGAAGCTGCGGCGGATGCCCTTGCCAAAGAAGACAAGGACAGGATAGTAAGGATCGCAAGGGATAACGGGCTGGATCCGGAGGACGCGAGGAGTTTTTGGCTGGGAGAGATAGACGAGTTGACCACGCCCTTGCTGGCTGCTATCGGGAAGCTCGAGATAGAGTCAAAAGACATAGAGATATTCGGAATCTTCGCCGACTGGAAAGGCGTGATCCTTGACCTCGCCCAGAAAGATGAAGAATTTGCAATAAACGTCCGGAAAAAAGGGAAAAACCTCGTGGATTGTTTCGCTGCGGTCCTGAAGCAGGAGTCCGAGAACCGGAAGACTATCGACAAGAAGATCTGTAAAGCAGCGGGGCTCCCGGAGAATATACCCATGTCCACGCTCACCAAGATAGAGCAGATCAACATCATAAAGGAGTCCTTGAAGTAGAACCCTCCGGAAACATCAGGCAGAAGAGAACTACCGGAGACCGGCAAAATAAAGACTTTGAAGAGGCGCGGAGGTTCCTGGCAAAGTGGCAGCGGGCTATACAGAAGAGACTCACCAAGGAAGAAAAGGCACTAGGGAAAAAGAGCAATGCCCTCCGGATCAAGGAGCTAAAGGAACTGAGAAAGAATGGGAACAGGGTATGGCATGGAGTTTTACAAGGGCAGCTTTTGGCGGATGTGCTTGAAGCAGATTTCATGCCTGTAACGGCAGAAGAGACAGGAAAGGCGGTATAGGGAATGGCAATAGTGACATATAGCTACTATGAAGACTTTAAGCAGCAATTTGACAGTTGTATGCAGCAGACAGCAAATAATTTCGTCAAGATCGGGTATCTCCTTAAGCAGGCCCGGGACACGGACATTCTGGAGGAGTCCGGATATTCAGGGATGGGAGAATTCGCCAAAGCGGAATATGGACTTGATAATTCCACCACAAGCCGCTTTATAGCGATATGCTACCGCTACGGAGCCGGAAACGACCATCTCCTTCCGAAATATGCCGAATATGGTTATTCAAAGCTGGCGGAGATGCTGACGCTCCCAGAAAGCGTAGCAGATGCCATCACTCCTGAGATCACAAAGGAAGAGATCAGGGAGATAAAGCAGGAGATCCGGGAAGAGGAAAAGATCACGGATATAGAAGTCTGCATTGAGAAGACAGACCATCCGGAGGCGGACGATGGCAACACCCTGACAGAGCTTATAAAGAACTACCTGAAGGAATATCCGAAGGAATTCAAAGCCCTGGCAGAA
>JAFVEU010000280.1 GCA_017475845.1 Lachnospiraceae bacterium
GTGGGAATGAGGCAGGACGGAACCCTGTATAAGCCCAAAAACACTAAGGGCAAGCAGAGCGACATAGGAGTCAGGGTCTATAAGAACGGCGAGTTCATCGATCCCTCCCGCTACAGGCTCATCACAAAGAATAACAAAAGGGCCTCGGTTTCCATCGATGGGATAAACGCCATAAGAGCCGATAAGCTGCCCTTCTTCCGGATCAAATTCAAGGGAAAGGAACATAAGGCTGCAAGGAAGAGCTTTAAGGATAAGGAATTCGATTTCGGGATAACGCCGATTCTTCTTACAAAGGACAAGGTGACCTTCGGGGATATAAAGCAGAATGATTACGGCGAGATAGTGTTCAGGAAAGTGACCTACCACTCCGATATACTGGATAAGGATGTAAAGCTGAAATTTAACAGCGATATCCATAAGACAGACTATATAGTGGAAGCTGATCCCAACAACGGAAATATTTCCATTGTGGGAAAGAACGACTATTACGGCCAGGTCTTTTACAAGAAGTGATCGGGATTCGTCCCGGCTCCACGGGAAAGAAGTGAGGAAGCGGTATGTTAGGAAAAAAATGGAAAAATTTAAGTTCACTCAGGAAGAAAGCCTTTGCTGTGGCGCTTTCCACGGCTGTTGTGAGTTCTACCTTAAATATCGGGAGCTACGTGGTAAGTGCGGACAGCTCTTTGGAGGGGAGGGTCATAACCGCCTTCGAAGAGCTGCCGGAGGAAATTGCATACCAGTACCTGTCGGTTGGTGCTCCGGAAAGTGATATAAACTTCCCGGATGAGCTTAACGTGACCGTTTATTCCGAGGATCCGGAGGAGGAAGAACCCTCCGAAGAGGAAGAACCCTCTGAAGAGGAGGAGTCCTCTGAAGAAGAACAGCCCTCCGAAGAAGAGGAGGAGAGCCCTTCGGATGAAAGCGGGGAAACAGAAGAGCCTGCCGATAACGGAGAAACCGAAGAGCCTGCGGAAGAACCTCAGGAAGGACCCACGGAACAGCCGGAAGAAGAGCCTCAGGAGCAGCCCTCGGAGGAGTCTCAGGAACGGCCTGCAGAAGCACCTCAGGGAGAACCTGCGGAACAGCCTGCAGAGGAGCCTCAGGAGCAGCCCGCAGAAGAGCCGGAAGAACAGCCTGCAGAAGCACCTCAGGAAGCACCTCAGGAAGAACCTGCGGAACAGCCTCAGGAACAGCCTGCAGAGCAGCCCGCGGAAGAACCGGCGGAACAACCCGCAGAAGAGCCTTCGGAGGGAGAAGGGAGCGACGCTCAGGCATTCGTGGATGGGATCGTAAATGCTTTCATGCCTGTAACCGCATATGCTTCCGAGGTGGTAAGAGAGCTTCCCGACGGGGAGCACAGGGTGCTTAAAAATGTAAAATGGAAGCTTAACAGGGAAAAGAGCACCTATGGCAGCTATTTCCAGGCGGTATTTGAGGATGATGTATTTGTTTATGAGCCGGATATCAGTGTTTACGGCTTAACAAGTGATACGGAGCTTCCCGAGATCCGGGTCACCATTGTGAAGGGAGAAGAGGAGCCTTCCGCTGAGGAAAGCGGAGAGGAAGAAGAGATCACCTCTCCCGCGCTGAGCCAGTTCTCCATAGTAGGCGGAGTCAGGATCTCAGTAGATGCGGATCCCGGAGTATTTCCGGAGGGAGCCCTCATTCATGTGAGAAAGGTAAACGGCGAATCCGCGGAGAGGATCGAAGAGAGGGTGAACAGCGAAAATGCCCGGAGCTTTGACATCACCGTTACGGACAGGGACGGTAATGAGATCCAGCCCGATACCTCCGCGGGAAGGGTAAGGGTTACCTTCAGCGGAATAGACGCATCCGGGGAAGGGGTAAAGGTATATCATTTCAATGATGACCTGAGCTCGGCGGAGGAGCTTAATGCCGAGGTGGATGAGGCAAATAACAGCGCTGCCGTGGATGCGGAGCATTTCTCCGTATATACGCTTGTTACGGAGGAGAGCAGGGGGATCGATATTCTCGGAAAATCCGTAAAGGAGATAATAGACGAGCTGGTTACCCCCTATAACGGAGAATATGACGGGGAAGCCCATGCTTCGGTTTCCTTTAACGATGCATGCACGGAGGAGATGCAAAAGACCTTCACCTTTAAGTCAGGGACATCTACGGATTTCTCAAGTGAGATCCCTGAGATCACCGATGCGGGAGAATATGTGATCTCCATTAAATGCACGGTGGACGGCCACGAGCTGGAGGGGACTGTCCGTCCCGTAATTAGTCCCAAAGCCATCACAGAAGCCATGGTAACGGTTTCCGATTCCTATTATATGGGGAAAGCCATAGAGAATGCAGTGGTAAAGGACGGGGATGAACCCCTTAATAAGGATGTGGATTATACCGCAGCCTATTCCAATAACGTGAATGCGGGTACCGCAAAGGTCACCATCACCGGAAAGGGCAATTACAAGGGGTCCATAAGCCGTTCCTTTAAGATCATACAGTACAGCGGCAGCTATAAGCTGAAATACGACGGGTCCACCACCATAGCGGACTGGTATAAGGACAGCGTTACCGTGACTGCCGACGGATATACCATCACCGATGATCCGGAAGGGACCTTTGCCGCTGAATATATACTTACAGGCAACACCAAGAATGTTTCGAAGGCTGTATATCTTAAGGTTTCCGATAACGGCGTCATCGCCACCATTGCGGGCCCCGTAAACTTCGATCCCAATCCCCCCAAGGGGACCATCAAGGTAAAGGGCAAGACCTTCAGCGGTCTGCAGGAGGAAAAGAAGACCTTTGCCTATACCAACGAAGCCCAGAAGGTCACGGTCACAAGCGATGACACCTTTAACGGTTCCGGGGTGAAGAGGACGGATTACTATATCACAAATAAGTGCTATACGGATAAGAAGGATGTAAAGGACGCGGCCGGGGACGAATGGGAGGTTTATGACGGCGACCCCAAGCCCGGGCTTAAGGAAAACAAGCTCAACTACGTTTATGTAAGGATAACCGACAAGGTGGGGAACGAGACCTATATCTCCAGCCAGGGCATATGGTATGACACAAAGAAGCCTACCATAAAGAGCGCAAAGGCTTCGGAGATAAAGGATACTTCCGCAACCCTTACCGTAAAGGCCTCTGACGGGGAAAGCGGTCTGGAGACCTACTACTCCCTTGTGAAGAAGAAAAGCGAGAAGGCTCCAAAAAAAGCAGATGATGTAAAGAGCGGCGGAAGAAAGACGGATGACGGCGTATTTGAGCTTACCGGTCTCACTGCTTCCACAGCCTATGTTGCCTATTCCGTTGTGGAGGACAAGGCCGGGAATCTGAGTGAGATCAAGGAGACCAAGATAAGCACCAAGGCTGAGGACAATAAGTCCGGTTCGGACAGCGCTGCTGCCAAAGGAGCTGCGGGCTCCTCTTCAACGGCTGCAGCAGGAGGTGCCGGAGGGGCAGCGGGAGCAGGAGGTGCCGGAGGCACAGCAGGCGCTGCAGCTCAGGCAGGATCCGGAGGCAGTAATGGCAAAGGTAAGACAGCGTTAGCCGAAAAAGACAAGGCGGCTGAAACGGAAGAAGAGTCCGGAGAACCCGAGATCCCGGACAGGATCCCCTATATTGAGGATGCTACCGAGGGCATAACCATAGGCCGTGAGAATACCAGCGGCTGGATCAACATTGACAATGAGGTCAAAGGAGCGGATGCACCTGCAAGGATCACCGTCAACATGAACGGCGAGAGCAAGGTTCCTGCTTCGGTCCTCAATGATATCAAGGACAGGGATGTGGCCATCCGTTTCATAATGAATGACGATATTTCCTGGACCGTTAACGGGCTTTCCTTTACGGATGATGCCAAAGATGTGGAGTTCAAGGTAAAGACAAATACCAAGAACATACCTTCCTCGCTGATAAATGAGATAGCCGATGTCTATCCGCATGTAAACCTGACTCTGGATCATGAGGGTGATTTCGGTTTCACGGCCATAATGAGTCTTAACGTGGGAGAGAGCAACAAGAACCTGCATGCCAACCTCTACTATTACAATGAGGGGGACAGCAGTCTGGAATTCATGGCCTCCTCCGAGGTGGACGAGAAGGGCAACACTTCATTTGACTTCACCCATGCTTCGGACTATACCGTGATAATGCGCGGAGATGCACTGACCGAAAAGTCGGCTGCGGCTCTGGCCGCAAGGAATACTTCCGGCGGCGGGACCGGGGATTCGGGACGCGCGGGTGTTTCCAATGTTCCGAGGAGAAATAACAGGCTGTGGCTTCTTATCATCTCCATAGTCAGCATCCTCCTCTGCGGTCTGATCCTGTTCATGCCCGAAAAAAGGAAGAACGTTTACGGCTAAATGAAGATAATCGCTGTAGATGATGAGAACCTTGCAGCCGTGGAGGTTCCGATCTGGAGAAGGGCAGGAATGCCATCTCGGACCTGTCGGACTATCTCAGGATGAATATCGGTTCCATAGAGAGTCCGGATACGGATGAGGAAAAGCATATAGGCATACGTAACGTCCGTGAGAGGCTCAGGATGCAGATGAACGCCGTACTGGAGATCTCGTCCATACCGGGAAGCGGTACGGAAGTGACGGTAAGGATACCAAAAACAGCCAATGATCCCCTGAAAAGGGTGATTGGGCGGTAGAAATATGATATAATGTAGTGCTGCATTAAATTGGCACTCTATTATAAAGCATCTGTTCAGGATCCTCCGGATCCCGGACAGATACGCGCATCCGGCTCTTCAGAGTCCTGCTACGCACGAAGAGCCGAATGCCACAATGCAAAGGTTTTCAGACATCGCCTGCGGTGCGGTACCGCAAGTGCCTGATCTGAACGATCACATTATTATTATTTTAGGACGGGGGACATGATGAGTAACAGCCAGCTTTATCCATTTGAAAGAAACCGGTATTATCCCGGGAAACTGCTCACCAGCGCGGATTTTCAGGCGGAACAGAATTACCATATCAATAAGGGCCGCTTTATCAACGGTCTCATGTATGGCTCCGGAGTTGTCTGCGGACTGGGGGTCTTCAGCCTGGATGACCTTTCGGTCCTCATAGAGAGCGGAGTGGCCATAGACGGGACCGGAAGGGAGATAATACTTGATACTTCCGTGGTGAAGAAGATATCTGCCATAGAAGGCTTTGACCGGCTGGAGACCGACACGGCTGTCCTGAAGATACGCTATAACGAGCAGGATGTGCACAGCGTGTATTCCGTAAATCACAAGGAAAATGAGAAGGAATACGAATTTAACAGGATCGCGGAGGGTTATGAGCTGTTCCTTGTAGACAAGGAAGGAGAGACAGTCGACTATAATCCCGAAACGGAATTCTTAACAAGGGAGATCCTCTTTAAGAGCGAGAACTATGTGGGGGAGGTCATGATGCCCGCCACTGTCTGCAAGGGCAGGAATGTAAAGATAGTTCTGGAGATCAGGAAGGTCAGTGATGAGGATGTCCGCTTAAGCTGCAGAGGCATTCTTGAGATACCCGTGTTCCATACCCCCGATGATGAAAGTGAGCTGGAGATAGGCGTTGAGGATCTGAACCTGAAGATGGGGGAGAGCATCCGCAAGGAGTACTGGGTGAGAGTACTGGATAATGATGCGGAAGAGAGCGAGCTCATTCTCCGCAGCGGATCTGCCGCAGCCTTCGAAAATGAAAACGCCATAAATTCATCATCTCATTTTGCTATCCGCGTAAGACTCAGCAAATCCAGTCCCCTTGAGCTGGTGAGCCGGGAGACCGGACGCATCAATCTGGAGATGCGGAATCTGGAGCTTTCGGATGATGCCATAAGCCTGGCCGAAATACAGCTGGTGAGGAACGCAGGCAGCTACATCATCGATAATATCCGCGATACCTCCGCCAAGAAGTATGTACTCGCTCCCGCACAGGAGATCATGAGAAATAACTACATGTCCTACTATGTGAAGGATGTGGAGCTCAAAAAGAGTAAGGACAGGAAGGAAACCCCGGTATTTAAGAATGACTCTCCTTCCAGAGGCGGGGAATTCACCAACATAGCCACAGGTACCCTGGAGGTTCCTCTGGGAAGAAATGCCAGAGAGGGTGATATAAGGTATTCCGGAGAGATCGCTCATGGTCTGGGACCCGGAAACGTATACGTGGAGATAGGCTATAACTTCGTATCCGACGATCCCGATATGGGGGCCAACCAGAAGAGCACCATATACGGCAATCCCGAGCTTTTCAGCCAGCAGAACAATGTCCTTGCCAGTGTGGAGACCGGTATCAAGGTCTTAAACGAAAAGGGAAGCTTTGTTGTAGCCGCAAGACTCTTAAGAAATGTGGATTTCCTGGTGCTGTCTTTCAGGTGGGTGGCCATCCGCTTCCCTTCGGGAGACGATATCGAGCTTACCGAGGATTATTACGATAAGAGCATATCCGTTGATACTCCTACCGTTATCATGGGCGGCAAGGAGAGCCACTTCTTCGGTGTAAGGTTCAACAACATGAAGGCCTGCAGTATCACCTATGAGCTTACCAGCCCCGGAAGCGGAGAGATCAGCTCCGACGGTATATACACCGCTCCTTCCAAGGAAGGCGTATATGAGATAAGGATCTACTGTACCGACATGCCTGTTATCTGCACCTATGCCTATGCCATAGTAAAGAAGAAGATGATAGACGATAAAAAGGATGTTGAAGTTACGGAGAACACCGGGGACAGTAAATGATATACAGCTCTCGAGAAAACAGCTATACGGTTTTATCCACCGTCTTTAAGGGACAGGTCAATGACTGCTATCTGGCAAAGAACCCCGACAGAGGAGATCAGAGCGTCCATACCCTTATCGTCATAAAGGACCATGAGACTGTTAAGGATCTGATGGAGATATTCAGGCTTTGGAAGAATAAGGAGGGAAGCCCTCTTTTGGAGTATTTTTCCACGGGCCGGGAATTCTGTCTGGTATTTCCCTACAGGATCGAGAGGGAGCTCAGTAAGTTCTTTGTGGGAGAGGCCTTTACCCTTAAGAGATGCGAGGACATATGTGAAAATGTGATCCTCTCATGTATAGCAAGCAGCCTTCCTCCGGCACTCCTTTACCTGATCTTGGATCAGGAGAAGCTGAACCTTTCAAAGGATGACAGCGTTTATTTAAGCTATACCCTGGACTTAAAGGATCTGGACAAGACTAAGAACGAGAAGGACTGCGCCACGGAATGCGCAAAGATACTCCTTGAGATCCTGGCAACAAAGGCCAGTGAAAAGAATATCAGTTATGTGCTTCTGTCAAAGAAAATGCAGAACAGGAGCTATTCCCGTTTTACCGAGATCTACAGGGACTTAAAGATAGCCTCTACCCCTGCAAAAAAACGGAATATCATCACGATAATAAAAAGCTTTTTCTACAGAAACGCGGACAGTCTTTTCGGAATCCTGTTCTGGATAAGCCTGATCCTTATGATAGTGGCACTGGGGCTTTTGTTTTCACACCTGGTGCTGGGTGACATACCCATTTTACGTATATTTTTTAACAGCTTTAAGAATATTGGAACGGAGTCACTGCTGCAATGAACATTCGCGCAAGGATAATAGCCTGTATCTGTATAGTGAGCGTACTCTTTTCGCTTGTGATCCTGTCCGAGACCATGTCCCATCATGGGCATGATCCGGAGTATACCTCTGAGACCTCGGGAGTCGCAGCCACCAACGGAGTGTATTTTTCCGAGAACTGGAACGGGGAAGGATACATCTATCTCATCAATTCCGACGGTAGTGTGAAATACATGATGGGATCAAAGGATGTAAAGGAAAACCAGATCGACGGGTTCTGCCTTTCCGAGGGAAGGATATATGCTCTTTTCCACTCCATGATCGAACATAGCGGCAGGCTGGATATTGTATACCGGATGTTCATGATGGATCCTGATTTCAGGGTACTGGCAGCCACAGATGAGTTTTTACTGAATTATGACGATGAGGTAAGGAAGATCACAGCTACCCAGGGTTATCTCTATCTGACAGCCATCGGGGGTGAAGACGGGGATATCAATGTGTTTGAGATCCCCATGGAGGATTTCAAGGAATATACCAGCAGTTTTGTCCTTCCCGGCACCGAGGAGGAGAAAACGGATCCGGACAGCCTTGGGATGCCCAGAAACATTCTCTTCAGAGACAGCAGCCCGGAATATGTGTATGTGGATGCGGTATATGAAGACGGTGTGCTTGAGATCAGGAAGGATACGGATGACCTGAAGGGCTATTTTGTTCCGGATACCAGAGTAAAGAATGCAGTTGACAAGATGCATTTCAATCTGTCACAGCAGATCAGGCTTTACATGAGCTATGTGAGATACTGGTTTACCGGCATCATTATATGGCTGATCATCATCATAGCCCTGAGCGTTGCCCTGAAACGCAGGAACAGGATGGTCTATGTATTTACCATTACAGAGTTCATCTTTGTTATCATACTGTTTACTTCAGTGTTCTTTATCCAGAGTTATTATTCCTCCGTGGCCCGGAGCGAGAACAGACGTTTTGCATCTCTGGCATTGAATCATGAGATGAGTGTCCTGGGAGATCTGGATCTCTTTGATTTTGAGGATAAGGATTATTACAGGAGCGAGGAATACGGTTATCTTAAAAAGAAACTCACGGACTTCGTGGATCTCGATGAGGCATCCTTATTCTTTGTTGATGCTTTTATCGTAAGGATCAAGGACGGAGTGATACTTACTTCCGCCAGCGGACACAATTCCACCAATGCTTCTTACGAGTATGGGGGTCAGATGGATACCCTTTTGACGGGTATCAGGCAGAGGAGCTTAAATCCTCATGCCGAGGGAGACATGGACGGGGTAAAGATAGAGTCCACCGCCGTGGTGGAAATGGATCCCTCTTCAAAATATGCCCTGGTAGGGGTTTACTATTCAGGTTCGTATTATACGGGGCTCTGGAGCAATGCCAGAATCGTACTGCTGCTCTCCGCTGTAATATTTCTCATTGGGTCCATGCTGATAATCTTTATCATGTACCTGATGACCCTGGACTTAAGGAGCTTTGAGCAGGCTATAAGGGATGTGGCTTTAGGAAGGACAAAGATAAGAATTCCCACTACTCCTTCCGAGGATATGAAGTCCATGTGGAGTTCCTTAAGTGAGCTTACCAAGCGGATAGAGGAGATCAACTACGATAAATACAGGATATTTGAAGGGTATTACCGCTTTGCGCCCAAGAATATCGAGACCATCATGGGCAGGGAATCCATTTTCGACGTGAAGAACGGGGATGTTACGACCACGGAAGGAACATTGATGCTTGTTTCAACGAAGGAAAGCGGCTACGGAGAAAAGAGGATAAACAGCCTAAAGAATATAGTCTCATATATGAACCAGTATTCCGAAAGGGAAGAGGGTATCCTGGTATCCGAGGACAGCTCCTTATCCATATTGCAGTTCCTTTTCTTAAGCGGATGCAGGTCGGTATCCTCCCAGACCACACACTTCCTGCACAGGAATGCATCGGACGAGGAGTCGGGTTTTGTTTCCGTATTCCTGTACTACGGCGAGTTTTTATACGGTGTTGTGGGGGTAAATACACAGAGCCTTATCTTCCTTACTTCGAAGCATGCAAAGGAGATGGAGGGTTATGCAGCCTGGTTTGAACGGCTGAACATTCCCATGATCGTCACCGAGGATATCGTTGACAGAGAAGACACGGGACAGGTACGTTACATCGGTTATATCAAGCTTTCCGGCATTGATAAGCATCTACGCCTCTATGAGGTGCTGGATGCCTGCTCTGCAAGGGAAAGACAGCTTAAGCTGGTGAACAGGGAGAAATTCGAGAAGACACTGGAGCTTTTCTATTCAAGAGACTTCTATCTCGCACGGAATAATTTCTCCGAGATCATCAAGGAGTGTCCGGATGACGAGGTTGCCAAGTGGTATCTCTTTGAGTGCGAGAATTACTTAAACGGCGGAGCTGATCCGAATGAGTCGGGAAGCTTGAAGATTACTGATCAAGGGGCATATTGATGGGCAATAATCTCTTCAGTGTTCTGATATCTACCATAAAGTCCAGATTTGCAGCCATCGTTTCGAGGGTTAGGCTCTGGACCAGCTGGAACTATATAAGTACCAGGATCATCGGCGGTATCCGGGACTTCTTCTTCAAGCTCTTTGATGTCAGGCCGAAGAACAAGAATGACTATTACACGATTTTTGGCTGGATGCTCAGCAAAAAGCTGGCATATTCCGCCATCATCATCATCGGGGTGCTGAGTATCTGGTATATTTCCGTGACGACCTCCATCTTTTCCAGTATTACGGAAGCCGGAGGACTCAGGACTTATGCCTATGATTCCGTTCTGCTGCGTCTTGCTTCAAACAGGGTAAGGATAAAGGGCAGATCAGGTTATCTGGCCTATGAAGGGGATGTGAAGGACGGCTATGTTACCGGTCAGGGCGTATTGTACTCTCCGGATAATGTGATTCTGTATTCGGGCGCTTTCGAGAAAAACGTATACGAAGGTCAGGGAACCCAGTATTACGACAGCGGCGTTCTCCACTATACCGGAGAATTCCATAATAATCTGTATGAGGGACAGGGTATCCTGTACAGAGAGGACGGGACCGAGGAATACGACGGCGGCTTTGCGGCCGGACTTAAGGAGGGAACAGGCAAGCTCTATGACAGCGGCGGCAACGCCATATTTGAGGGCAGCTTTTCCAGTGACAATATAGTCTACAGCAGCCTTCTCGGAAAGACTGCCGGGGAAGTCCGCTCCATGTACTTCGGAAAGCAGGTGCTTTACGAAGAGAATGAGCAGATCGGAAATGATTTTGCCGTGGTCATGAACGATATAGGAGCCCTGTACTATGCTTCCGGAGATGAAAGCGCTTCCGATGATTCGGAAAAAGTGCGGGCGGTATATGTCCTTTCCGATGTTTTCCGTTCCGGAAATATGGAGGCGGACGAGATAAGCGACCTGAAGCTGATCTTCGGAGAACCGGTATATGAGGGCAATTCCTCCGTTATCATGCCCGAAGCCGTGGCTATAAATGTTCTAAACAACCAGGCAAGGGCGGTAAGCGGCAGGGTAAATATGGATACGACGGAAGTTTACAGTGATGACATAATTATTAATGACTTTGACACCACTTATCCCGTATATATATATACATTCAACAAAGGAGATCTGATCTACTCCTTCGTATGCAACCAGAAGGGCGGATATTTCGACTTTTTCGAGATAATGGAGAGCGGAGCTGATGACGAGGCGGCATAGGTCAATTTCATACAGGGCAGCGGCGTTTGCGGCAGCCTTTTGCCTGCTTTCTTCTTCGCTCATCTTTTCCCTGCCCCGGTGTGCCTTCGGTGCAGGTCAGGCTCCAAAGGGCAATGATAAGCTCTTAAAGATGTCCACCTGCCGCGCGCTTGCACTGGAGAACAGCTCAAGCTATGAGTCGCTGCAGATGGCCGTAGACTCAAAGCAGGCTGCCAAAGAGAGTGCCATGAAGGGGATCAAGCTTAAGAAAAAGAATCTGTCCACCTTCAGGTGGTCGCCTCTTTTAAGCTTCAAATTT
Organism: Lachnospiraceae bacterium; assembly: GCA_017475845.1. Taxonomy (GTDB): domain Bacteria; phylum Bacillota; class Clostridia; order Lachnospirales; family Lachnospiraceae; genus NK4A144. The sequence goes on from JAFVEU010000280.1 coordinate 11,562, forward strand.
CCGCAGAAGCCCAATTTTGCCCAGGCTTCCGAATTCGAGTTCAAGCCGGTGAAGCTGAATTCGGATATAAATGTAGCCCAGCACAAGGTGCAGAATGCGGTATTCGGAATAAATGAGAACGTCAATAACCTTTATACGGATATAGTGTCCCTGCAGGAGAATTTAAGCTTTAACGAAAAAAGGCTTAAGGATCTGGAAGAGGGAATAGCCCATAACAAGGCAAGGCTCAAGCTGGGAGAAGCCAGTCAGGCGGACATAGACAGACAGCAGAAAAAGGCGGACACCTTAGGGAAGACCATTGCCAGCCAGAAGAGGTCTCTGGAAGCTGACCTGAAAAAGATGTCAAAGCTTACGGGACTTGATGTGACTACCGGCTACCGCTTCGAGAAACCCTTTGTGGAAGCCACTATTGACCGTTCATCCCTGGAGGGGATCAGAACCTATACGGAGGACAGGGACGAGGCTTATTACGAGGCATGCATGGCAGCCACCACCGCAAAGATGGAACTCAACACCAATTACGGCCTTATGAAGTCCAAGTACGGTAAGGACATAGGGATGATCTCGGGTTATGTAAACCAGGCCCTTAACGGACAGGATGTGAGTTCCCGTGCATTTAAGAAGGATTACAAGGCTTTTCTTGATAAGATAGACAGCTACTGGAAGGGTAAGAAGAGAATCCTCTTCATAAAGATACCCAGGGAATGGTTCAAGGGAAGTCTGGACGGTACCCGTTATATAGAGGATGATCCCTACGTCCTTTACCAGAATGTCCTTGATTATGTAGGCGCCAGAAAGGATGAGGAGGCTGCTAAGGAAGAACTGGATCAGAGCGTGGAGGATAGCTTTAATAATTATGTCTCCGTAAGGAGCTCCTATGAGTCCTACTTAAAGGATGTGGCGGACAAGGAAGCCGAGATGAAGATCCTTGCAGTAAAGAACCGCATGGGACAGATGACCCTTGAGGAGTACGAGGATGAGCAGGAGGCTTACGAAGAGCTGCAGAACAGTATGCTGGATACCATGAAGCTCTACACCACCACTCTCTATTCCTTTGACAAGCTTACCTGCGGCGGCATCAGCGCCTTGCTTGAGGGAACCGATTCAGACCTGAAGACCGCCGTGGTGGGTGAGAGCTATGTGGAAAAAGATTCCAGCGAAGCGAAGTATTTCCTGACTTCTATAATACAGAAGGAATTATTCGAGCTGACTCTGTTTATCCCGGATGATTTCCCCGTCAGCATCTCACATTTCGAACTGTGGTGCGATGACGAGATGATAGGGGAACGTACACCGGTGGACGGGAAACTCAGGCACCTGGCTCTTACAAAGGAAGGCATAAAGAAGGTGAGAATCCGTCTCTATGACGGCGCGAATTTCGTGGATGACTGTGTGATAGATCCTTCGGAGGAAAGCGGAACCCTGAATATCACCACCGCCATGAACATAAATAAGGAGGAGACAGGGGATCTGGGCACCTACGATATCTCCGTAAGCGAGCTCACGGGATTTGCCACCATTACCGTTACGCCTCTTTCCAGTGAGAATATCAGCACATACAGGATAATCATGAAGGACGGAACGCCTCTCGGAACCGGAGCGAAGATAGAAGTGGGCAATGGTCTTACCCATCTGGGACTTGTGAGCGCAGGTCTTGAGGATCTCCTGATCGAGCTTTATGACGGCAACTCTGAATTGAAATATACAGCTGCCTTTGACACCGTCAACAAGAAGATAAAGAAGAGAGAAACGGATAATGAATAAGGGAAATGGCGGAAAAACTGCAAAAAGGGTGATACAGGCTCTGTTTGTGGCTGCAGCAGTCATCCTGTGTTTTCTGGTGGTTAAGAGGAATACCTTGGCCTCATTCAACGAGAACGAGGCGGTTAAGTATTCTGTCTATTCGGCAAGCCATACCATTGAGAATTCCACCCTCTTCATCGGAACCTACCTTATCAACATAAACGCGATGACGGATGAGCTCTACGAGAAGGCCATGGACAGTGCCAGCGATTCCAACCAGAACGACATGTTCTATAAATCCGAGCTTTCGGGGGGAGCCTGGTTCAATGTCACAAATGCCGAAGGGCTTAACGATATCACCGACAACGGAGAAGTGATACCGGAAAGCGAGCTGGCGGATCTTTTCGTCCAGTACTACGTGGGGGCGGATGGAGTAGTGACCGACGTGCTGACCGGGGATGCAGTCAATCCTTTTGATATTCCGGATCCCTATAACCTTTCAAAGCTTCCGGAGCTTAATCCTCTGTGGCTGCAGTACGCCAATTCCACCGATGTGGATGAGATATCCGAGGAAGATTATCTGAAAAACAAGAATTCAAACAGTACCGGAAACACCAGAACCGACGTATATATGTATAGATTGCTGACAACCTTCTTTTCAATGGATCTCAGGGATTCCGTTACAGACGGATATGATGCGGATCTGGCAAGGCTTTTTGCCTGCTACCGTTCCCTGAAGGATTCGGGACAGGATGAGGAAGCTGATATAATCTATTCCCTCATGGCAAAGGTGGATGCGGCAAGGCGCCAGGTAGTGATGGAGAAGCTGTCGGCCCTGGATGTAAATGCCCTGGATGTGCTCTATGATCTGGCAAACGGTGAGTATTACACTTCCTTCGGCGATTTCAAGACCTCCTCCGATGATGATGACGATCTGACGGCAGAGCCTAATTATATAAGGGAATTAAGGGACTGCCTGGATCATGAGTTTACGGAGGATGACAGCAGTGACGACTGGTGGCAGCCTCTTCAGAGTACCTATGATGAGTTTGCGGAATATGCGGAGCCCAAATCCAAGTCTTCGGATGACGAAGATGAAGAGGAGGAAGAGGACGAGAGCTTTAAGATACCCAAACCTGCCTTCGCCGCAGATGATTCCCTGTTATCCGCCATAGGAGACAGTATGGAGAGCTGTCAGGAGAGCTACAGCGAGTGTCTCGCCAAGGCCTTAAGCGACAGCGATATGGTAATAGCCCATGCGGAGTATGAGTACTCGAGACAGGTCATAGATGAGGCTTCCGCTTCAGGGGCGGGTGGACCCATCAATTATCTGAGAGATGTCATCAATATAAAGGAAAGCCATATAAAGAATTCCGACAGCGAGAAGGACCTCCTTGACAGCTCCCTTTTGGGTCTTTCCGAAGGCAAGTATCAGCAGTCGGTGACCGGTGGTGTATCAAAGGAGTACACCGCAGCCATTTCCTCCGGAAGCGGTGCGGCTTCTGCGGAAAATGCCCTTAATGCACAGCTGGATACGGTCGAAGCCTACCGGACAGAGCTGGAGTTCCTGATCGATGCCTATAAGCAGAGAGAGACGGCCGCACAGTCACTAAGCTATGTGAACGGATGTATAATCTGGTCCGAGGATCTGCAGGGATCCGTTCCCGAGGATGATTTCGCATCCGATGCCACAGGCTCTATTGACAAGCATATCAAATGGCTTATGGATCTGGCAGAGGAGATCAAAAACTCCGATGACAGCCTGAAGGATAAACTTGATGAATTAAATGACAAAAAGAATGATCTGCAGGGAAAGAGGGATGCGGCACTGGATGACAACGACCTTTCAAAGGCGAGAGATCTGGATGCCCAGATAGCGGCAGTGGATCAGGATATAGCCGATGAGGAGAACCGCACCGGAAAGAGCAGTGCGGATAACCTGGCCGATAAGATAGCAAGCGATGCAGCCGCAGCCCTGGCGGATGACCCCGATGCGGATATTTCGGGAGCGCTTGGGGCCCTTTCCGGAATGGGAGATACGGATGCTCTGAATACACTTAAGGACAAGGCAGAAAAGGCCGGAGCATCAGCAGAGAATCTTCTGGATATGGATAACGCCATCAAGGATTCCGCTGCGGGAAGCGGCAGCGGTTCAGGAGCCGGCGGAGCGGGCTCCGGAAGTGGATCAGGCAGTGGCTCCGGCGGCGGATCAGGCAGCGGCTCGGGCGCAGGAGACGGTTCGGGTTCCGGCTCAGGAGACGGCTCGGGCGCAGGAGACGGTTCGGGCTCAGGATCCGGAGGAGCTGGATCAGGAAGCGGGTCCGGCAGCGGATCGGGCAGTGGATCCGGAAGCGGTTCCGGCGGTGCTTCGGCAACGGCTTCCATGACAGAGGACGGGATAATCGCAGCTCTTGAGGATGCTCTGGGTAAGGGCCTTGACAGCTTCAATGATGCCGATTTTGCCATAGCAGCTGCAGCAACATCGAAGTTTGCAAGATCCGGCAATTCTTCGGCAAAGGATCTGACCGGACGGTTCACCGATATTATGAGGTCTAAGGGGAATAAGTATATGTATTCCCAGTATCCGGAAAAGACACCGGATTATATCAGCTTAAAGACCATAGGAGACTGCACATCTTACAGGTATTTCTATGATGACAGCAGGCGTACCGCCACAATGACCCAGGGCGCTAAAGCATATGTGTTCAATACCGGAAACAATATGATGATCCGCGGAAACGACACCGAAGAACTGAAATACAATACAGTGATGCAGAAGAATCCCTATATTTCGGGAGAGGATGCGGAAGCATTGTTCAACTGCAAGGATGAGTATCTGAACGGAACTTCCTTCGCCGTATGTCTCACCGGAACCATGGACGCCAGGGTCGAGGAGATACTCTCGGCCTTAAGAGGAGAATAGAATGGCTGATTATCCTATCATTTCGGATGTAAGTGCATATATCGTAAGGACATTGAGGGAAAAGATGTGCCCGGAGCCCATTCCCTCACCCAACAATATCGAGATAAGCTCGCCTCTTTCACAGGATGTTGACTATATTGTGGGCCTGTACCTCTATGACATAGTGGAGGATATCCAGGTCACAACACCCAGACTTGTGGAAAGAGGAAGGGCAGAGCTGAGTAAGCCGCCAAGACCGTACGCGCTTTATTATATGGTCTTTATCAACGGTTCCTCCCAGATGGGATTAAAGGCACCGGATATACAGAAGATCATCGGCCGTGTCGCACAGATAGTCAATGACAACAATTCGGTGCGTCCCGATGAACTCCAATCCTGGCTCACGACCCAGGAACCTCCGATCACACTGTCTCAGGCGAAGATAAGTCTGGAGGAGAAGGTCAGGGTGTGGCAGGCTATCAACAAGCCATATCAGATAAGCCTGTTCTACAAGGCGGCGCCCGTATACCTGTCAAGCGGTGATATCATCAGTACACCGAGAGTCGTGGATGCAAGCTTCAGCGTGCATCTTCCCGGGGAGGATCAGTGATCCCCCGCCAGGCAACCATTGTTTTTGTTTTTTATGAAAGGAGGAGATAGGTGGAAGCTTTCGTTATCAGGGCAAGACTTGATCTTTTGGTTAGTCTCGTGGATACGACAACGGGAGCGACAGTGAATGAGAGAAACGTTAGTTTTTTGAGGGACGGCCGACCTGTAAGACCGGAATACAGAGGAAACGGTACCTACGTGTTCATAAATACCGGCAGAGAAGACTTTCTTATGCAGATAAAGGTATACGGATATGAAGAGTACCGGATGCGGATCAGTTATGAAGATCTGGATAGCAGTAATCCGGCCATGGATATATTCCTGATGCCATCTGAGAATATATTTGGAGGAGAAGGGCTGTTAAGTCTCTCAGGCAATCTCCCTTTCTTAAAAAAAATTGAAGCGGTAAACCTTCTAAGGCCGGTCTGCTTCAGTCACGAATATGATCCGAAAAAGAAGACCATGACGGTTTTCGGCTCGGGTTCGGGACGGGTGGAAATGGCTGATATGTATTATGGTTTGCTTAAGACAGACAAAGAAAGCTATGAAAAAATTGAGGTGACAGAAACCGTCGCACCTCAGTCTGTCCGGCTGAAGGACGCTTTACAGGGAGAGTTCGCTTCCAATTCGCCTGTCATGCGCATAGTCTTCGGAACAGTATCCGAAAACGGGGATTACCTCTTAAGGGTACGGGACGACGGAACGGATATAAGATATCTGGTGCGTTACGAGGTAAATGACGAAGTGAGATTTCAGACAGTGGATTTCAGAAACAAGGAGGCATTGGTTTGAGTCAGCTCACAGCAATGGGTGCAAATCTCATGTGCAGCATGGGTACAGCACCGGCACCGATAAAGGTGACATCACAGGCAGTGGTGACTACCGAAGGAAAGCCGGCGGCTACGATCCAGGATTGTGCACCAATGACTAACGTGGGACCCTTCGGGATGTGTACATCCCTTGCGAATCCCACAGTGGCTTCGGCTACAGCGGCAGCTTTGGGAGTTCTCACTCCCCAGCCCTGCGTGCCGGCTCCGGCAGGAACGTGGATACCCACAAAGCCAAAGGTACTGGTGAACAGCAAGCCCTGTCTTACCCAGGACTGCAAGCTGATGTGCGCTTACGCCGGGCAGATCAGTATAACCATGCCGGGACAGACAAAAGTAACGGCGGATTGACGTAGTTAGCGTCAGTACTAAAAAGAAAGGAAAGATATTAAGATGGCAGAATATTTTTCACCCGGAGTTTATGTGGAGGAATATGATAATTCCCCCCGTAGCATAGAGGGAGTAGGAACCAGCACAGCCGGATTTGTCGGCTTCGCTGAAAAGGGCCCCGTAGAGGGAGCACCCTTACTCGTTCCCAGTTTTAAGGCTTTTACCCAGCAGTTTGGCGGATTCTTAAGTGAGTTTGCCTACGGCGAATACAGATTCCTGGCTCACAGCGTTGAGCAGTTCTTTGCAAACGGCGGCACAAGGTGTTTCGTAATGCGTGTTGCTCCCAAGGATGCTGCTGTTGCCAAGGCTACCCAGGGAATACTGAAGGTAGAGGCAAAGAACCCCGGAACATGGGGAAACAAGATCCAGGTTACGCTCAATACCGTTAAGAAGCATAAGATGCAGCTCATAGAGGCTACAGAGAACGGCTATAAGGCAAAGAGCACGGATGGATTCAGGGAAGGCGACCTTGTGGAATTCGAGGGAACCTACACCACCATCAAGACCATCTTTGACAATGAGGTGGTATTTGAAGACGAACTCCCCGACAGCGTTGTGGATGATGCGATCATTCCGAAGTCTCTGCTGTATCTCGTATCGGTTGATATGGGCGTAAGGTATGCGGATGAGGCTGAAAGCTATTCAGAACTCAGCTTCAACATCAATTCACCCAAGTATATCGGATCACGTCTTGTAAGCAGTGAGCTCATCAATGTCACTGTAGATCCTCTTAAGGAGGCTCAGAACCCTGTGGAAGCTATCATGGGCGACGAGGTAACAAGCGGTGCTTTCTTCCTTGAGGGAGGAAGTGACGGTTCGATATCAAAGGTAAATGCCGCAACCTTCATAGGTGAGGACAACGGCCCCGGCAAGAGATCCGGAATACAGGCATTTGTAGAGAATGATCTCATAAGCATGCTTGCAGTTCCCGGCATAACCATTCCCGAAGTGGTGGTTGCTCTTGTTGGACACTGTGAGAACACACAGAGCCGTTTCGCGGTTATCGATATGCCCGGTGATATGTATAAGACCACTGATCTTATCAATTACAGGAATATGATCGACTCCACCTATGCGGCTATGTACCATCCCTGGATACAGGTGTTTGACCGTTCCACAAACCAGGCAGGATACATTCCTCCTTCAGGAGCGGTAATGGGTGTTTATTCCCGCACCGACATCAACCGCGGAGTTCACAAGGCTCCCGCAAACGAGACCGTATTCTGTACCGGTCTCAAGACCAATTACACAAAGGATGAGCAGGATATCCTGAATCCCGAAGACATCAACCTTATAAGGCAGCTGCCCGGTCAGGGAATAAGGATCTGGGGTGCCCGCACGGCTTCCAGCAACAGCTCGTTCAAATATGTCAATGTACGCAGGCTCTTTATCTATGTTGAGGAGAGCATCAAAGCCAATACCAACTGGGTTGTATTTGAGCCCAACGATTCCACATTGTGGCAGAGAGTACAGCTTACCATTTCAGGATTCCTGGATGGTCTGTGGAGAAACGGAATGCTGGCCGGAGATTCACCGGCAAGCAGCTACTTCGTAGAGATCGGACCCAGCACAATGACAAGGGACGATATCATGAACGGCCGTCTTATCTGCAATATAGGTATAGCTCCTTCAAGGCCTGCAGAGTTTGTAATATTCCGCATTACTCAGTTTACAGCTGAGGCAGGCGGCGGAGAATAAGGCTAAAAAATAAAAGGAAAGGAAAATAGATAATTATGCCAGCAAATACTTATGATAACGGTAGTGGTTCATACTATCCGTTGACAAAAATGAATTTCCTGGTCACAGTTTCCAATATTGCCGGAACCGCTGCTTTCAGCGAAGTGACAGGTGTGGAAGGATCAGTTGATGTTATTGAGTTCAGACAGGGAAACTCCGGATCTCTTGCTCCGGTTAAGATCCCCGGACTTGTAAAGCACGGTAATGTGACTCTTCGTATGGGTTATATCCTTGAGAGCGCATTCAAGACCTGGATACAGGAGTGCGTGAGTGAGACCAGAGGCCAGATGCCCAGATATGATGTAACGATAGAGCTTATCGACATCAACCCCGGTGCACCCCAGCAGACGGTTACCACCACTACGGGAACCAGGACATGGACACTTACCAATGCCTGGGTTGCTAAATACAATGCACCCGACCTTGATGCGAAGAACTCCGATGTTGCTATCGAGAGTGTTGAGATCGCATATGAGGAACTGGTAATCCCGAACTGAGTATCCTTCGGGTATTTATCTGCGGTCTTGCGATTTGCAGGTTTTTCGGGTGTGCGGGTTATGCCCGCACACCTCATAAAGCTTACAAAGCACAGAGTCAGAGCCGGTGTAAAAGCCGGCGGACTGCAAGAACAGGAAGGAGCGGCATCGACAGACAATGGAAACAGTATATGAATTCACTCTACCAAAAGGCTACATGGATTCCACAGGGGAGCTTCACAGGAGAGGCAAGATGAGGCTGGCTACAGCCGGAGACGAGATCTATGCCACCAGGGACCCCAGGGTATTGCAGAATCCTTCATATCTCACGGTGGTCATTCTAAGCCGTGTAATAACGGAGTTGGAGGGAGTGGATGCCATAACGGCAACTCTGGTGGAAAAGCTTTTTACGGCGGACCTGGCGTATCTGCAGGATATGTATCAGAGGATAAATGATATCGAGCCTCCCACTCTTACGGCGGTATGCCCGGATTGCGGAAGGACCTTTGAGGTGCCCCTAAATTTTACCGGGGAGGGATAAGGCTCTATCCCGAGGATGAGCTTTATAAGGAGATGTACTTTATTTCATACTACTTCCACTGGAGTGAGGACAGCGTTCTGGCGCTGGAGCACAGGGAACGCAGGAAGTGGTGCAGTGAGATCTCCGGAATCAATGCAAGCCTTAATCCCTCAAAGGACAGGAAAAAAGAAAAGAGTATTTTGGACATGAAGCCCACAAGGACGAGTTAAACGTTCTGTTGACGTTTAACGGACACGTATACAGAGATAAGTAAAGAAAGGATCATATGTCCGGCGGTAATTATGATCGTTCCAAGAAAAAATCCATATTGAATCCCACAGTCGGCTATGCATTTGCGCTGCAGGTGGAGGCTGCATTTATGCTGCCCTGCCGTTCCGTCAGGGTCTTCACCAAGGAGAATGACTTTGACTACTATCAGGAAGGCGGACTCAATGACTATGTGCATATGCTGAGAAAACCCATCACCAGACCCTTTACCTTCCAGGTGGAGAGATATGTGGGTGTCTCTGCCAGCGCCGATTTTAATCTGGGTTTTGTGGATCCCCTTACTCTGGGGACGGATCTCGTTCTGCCGGTGATCCTCTTTGTAAACCGTTCACCTGCCCCTGACTGGGGTGATAACTTCAGCTTTACAAACTGTGCCAGAGCCTATGTATTTACCGGATGTACCGTTACCGCAAAGGAATACGGTGAACTGAACGCCGAACAGAGCAAGCTTCTGACCGAGACCACCACCATAGCCTACAGGGAATTATTCACCATTAACCAGCTCAGCCCTTCATGGGAAAGCGGCGGTGTATGGAAGTTTAAGGACGGAGATTATCTGGGCGAAGGTGAATCCCATACGGAGAACCGTACGAGCAGCAACCTGTCCAAGCAGGATATGACGGATTCCGAAAAGAATAAGAATAAGGGCATGGGAGTCTGGACCCTTAACATGAACGATCCCTACACCGGCAGCGGAGTTTCCCATGATATCAATAAGAGCAACGTGGGTAGCAAGGATGACCAGGGTAATCCTATGCCTGCCAAGGATCTGTCCAAGAAGGATATGACAGACAAGTCCAAAAATGACAGGGCCGGAGTCTGGGATATCAAGCAGAACGATCCTTATACCGGAAGCGGAACCTCCCATGATATCAATAAGAGCAATGCGGCCCATAAGGATGCGGGGGGCCAGATGATCCCTGCCAAGGACTTCACCAAGGGTGATATGATGAATCCCGCCAGGAACCCCAGGGCCGGAGTCTGGACCCTTAATAAGGACGATCCGTATACCGGAAGCGGAACGGCTCATGAAAAGAACAGGAATAAGAACAGCAAGCCCGTTCCCAGTAAGTGGACCTATTATCAGAGCGATCCCTATACCGGAAGCGGAGATTCTCATGATATCAATAAGAGCAATGCTGCTCATAAGGATGCGGGGGGCCAGATGATCCCTGCCAAGGACTTCAGCAAGGCTGACATGATGAATCCCGGCAAGAACGACAGAGCGGGTGTCTGGACCCTTAATAAGGACGATCCATATACCGGAAGCGGAAAGGCCCACGAGCAGAACAGAAATAAGAACGAGAAGGCAGCGCCCAGTAA
>JAFVEU010000281.1 GCA_017475845.1 Lachnospiraceae bacterium
CTATCCCGGAGCCGGAAGCAGCCGAAGCTCAGGCATCTATCCCGGAGCCGGTAAATACCACCCCGGAAATTAAAGAAACCGAAACGGAGAACAGAACTGTGGAAGAAGAAAAGACAGTAAAGCCGGAGACAAATGATGCCATGCCGGACTTTTTAAAGAGCGCCAATTCCACCATAAGGAGGGACGGCCCTTATAAGAACTATACCGGAAATGCGGATGTGCTGCGTCATAAGACCAGAGAGCCCGAAAAGGGGAGAGGCCGCAGAAACAGAAAGAAGAGGCAGAGGCAGAGAAGGGACGGGATCATTTCCACGGAGACCATTTCACTCCTCGCCCTGGTAGTCATTGTGGGGGCTATTTTCTTCTGCGCCTTTAAGCATGTGGAAATGAGAGAGCTTTCGCTGGCAGCCCTGGTGGTGATCTCCCTTATCACCATAATAATGGGAGCCCTGCTGGGAGATGCGCCCTCCTATGTGTCACTTATACTGGTGGCGCTTATAATAATAGCCGGTGCCATAACCGGTATGTTTTCAGAGGTCATTACGGCGGTGATCATCTTCCTCGGCACCGTTACTGCGATAAAAGGGAGATTTGAGTGACATGGGAAAGCTCTGGGGCGGAAGGTTTCAGGATGAGACCGATAAAGATGCATATGAATTCAATGCTTCCATAGCCTTTGACAAGAGGCTTATAAAAGAGGATATTGAGGGTTCCCTTGTACACTCGGCCATGCTGTCAAAGTGCGGCATCATCTCAAAGGAGGACGGAGACAGTATCAGGGAAGGCCTTGAAGGCATCTTAAAGGACTTAAGTGACGGAAGCCTTGAAGTAAGTGAGGAATATGAGGATGTTCACAGCTTTGTGGAATCAGTCCTCACCGAAAGGATCGGGGATGCCGGAAAACGGCTGCACACCGGCCGGAGCCGGAACGATCAGGTGGCTCTGGATATGAAACTGTATATCAGGAACGCTCTCCTTGATATTGACGAAAGGCTTTTTGATCTTCAAAAGGCTTTATTTAATATTATGAAGGATAATCTTGATACCTTCATGCCGGGATTTACACATCTTCAGAAGGCCCAGCCCGTGACCCTTGCCCATCACATGGGAGCATATTTTGAAATGTTCCTAAGGGACAGGCGGAGGATCAGGGATATCTTTATGAGCATGGACTGCTGTCCTCTGGGAAGCGGCGCTCTGGCAGGCACCACCTATCCGCTGGACCGGGATTATACCGCAAGGGAGCTTTCCTTCAGCGGGGGTCCCACCAGGAACAGTATGGACGGTGTTTCTGACAGGGATTACCTTATAGAAGCTCTTTCTGCCCTTTCCACCATTATGATGCACCTCTCCAGGTTTTCGGAAGAGATCATCATATGGAATTCCGATGAGTACCGCTTTGTGGATATAGATGACAGGTATTCCACGGGTTCCAGCATAATGCCCCAGAAAAAGAATCCGGATATAGCGGAGCTTGTGCGGGGAAAGACAGGCAGGGTCTACGGTGCCCTTATTTCATTGCTTACCACAATGAAGGGCATACCCTTAGCCTATGATAAGGACATGCAGGAAGATAAGGAAGTGGCCTTTGACGCCATAGACACGGTTTCCACTTCCTTAAAGCTCTTTACGGGAATGATATCCACCATGAGCTTCCATAGGGATGTCATGAAAAAGAGCGCGGAGAACGGTTTCACCAACGCCACGGATGCAGCGGACTATCTGGTAAAGAAAGGCGTGCCCTTCAGGGATGCCCATACGATAACCGGAAGACTGGTATTAAAATGCATCAGTGAAAAAAGGGCGTTAAAGGATCTTAGTCTCAGGGAATGGAAGGAGGAGTCCCCGGTCTTTGAGGAGGATATCTATGATGCCATTTCCCTTGAAACCTGTGTTGAAAAGAGGATCACAGCAGGGGCCCCCGGAAGGGCATCCATGGAAAAGAATCTGGAATTCTACAGGGATTATCTGGATAAAGGCGTTTTGAAGCTATAAAGAGGAGGAGAGCATTATGGAAAAATTACAGGCAGCAATACTCGGAGGAACCGGAATGGTGGGACAGAGATTCATTTCTCTTCTCCATGATCATCCCTGGTTTGAGGTGAAGACCATAGCCGCAAGCCCCAGGAGTGCCGGAAAAACCTATGAAGAAGCGGTGGGAGGCCGCTGGAAGCTTGACACACCCATGCCTGAAGAGGTTAAGAAAATAGTGGTCAAGGATGTAAGCGATGTTAAAAGTGTCTCTTCGGATGTGGATTTCTGCTTTTCGGCGGTTGATATGACAAAGGAAGAGATAAGGGCCATCGAGGAGGAATACGCAAAGGCCGAAACCCCTGTGGTCTCAAATAACAGCGCTCACAGATGGACTGAGGATGTGCCCATGATAATCCCGGAGATCAATCCGGAGCATGCGGACATCATCCATTCCCAGAGAAAGAGGCTTGGTACAAAGAGGGGCTTCATAGCCGTAAAGCCAAACTGCTCCATTCAGTCATATACCCCTGTTTTTTATGCCTGGAGGGAGTTCGAGCCCTTCGAAGCGGTGGTTTCCACCTATCAGGCCATATCCGGCGCCGGAAAGACCTTTAAGGACTGGCCGGAGATGATAGAGAACATCATCCCCTATATAGGCGGGGAAGAGGAAAAGAGCGAGAAGGAGCCCTTAAAGGTATTCGGACATATTGAGGGCGACAGGATAGTGAACTATGAAGGGTTAAAGATCACTTCCCAGTGTATCAGGGTGCCTGTGTTAAACGGCCATACCGCCTCCGTGTTTGTGAACTTTAAGAAGAAGCCTTCAAAGGAGGAGCTTATTGAGGCTATGATCTCCTTCTCCGGAGAACCCCAGAAGCTTGACCTTCCTTCCGCTCCGAAGCAGTTCATAAGATATATGACCGAGGACGACCGTCCCCAGGTAAGACTGGATGTGGATTACGAGAAGGGCTTCGGAGTGTCCGTAGGAAGGCTTCGCGAAGACAGCATGTTTGACTGGAAGTTTGTGGGCCTTTCCCACAATACCGTCCGTGGAGCGGCAGGGGGCGGAGTGCTCTGCGCCGAGCTCTTAAAGGCTAAAGGCTATATCGTTAAGAAATGATACCGTGATCCGGAGGATATATGTTACTTGCCATAGATATGGGAAACACCAATATTGAGGTTGGTGTGATAGATGAGGATATACTCTTTACAGAGCGTATTTCCACAGATATTGAAAAGACGGAGCTGGAATATGCGGTCATATTAAAGACCGTTATGGAGATCCACGGTGTGGAGCCTTCCGGTGTTACGGGCTCCATAATCTCTTCCGTGGTGCCGCCCCTTACCCACATAATGAAGCAGGCGGTGAGGAAACTCTGTAAGAACATCGATCCCATGGTGGTGGGTGCCGGACTGGAAACCGGACTGAACATAAAGATCGATGACCCCAGGACCATGGGTGCCGATCTGGTGGTGGATTCCGTGGCGGCTCTTGACGAGTACGGCGCCCCCTCCATCGTTGTGGATATGGGGACCGCTACTACCATTACCGTTATTGATAAGAACAGGGATTATGTGGGAGGTGTCATCATCCCCGGAGTCAGGACTTCCCTGGAAGCCCTTGTTTCCAACACTTCACAGCTGCCAAGAGTCAGCCTGTCCTCTCCCGATAAGTATATCTGCACCAATACCGTGGAGAGCATGAAGAGCGGGATCATAAACGGACAGGCAGCCATGGTGGACGGAATGATAGAGAGATTTGAGGGGGAGCTTGGCTACAGGACCACGGTTGTGGCAACAGGTGGTCTTTCCAAGGTGATAATCCCAAAATGCCGCCACGAGATCATCCTGGACAATGCCCTTATGATGAAGGGACTTAGAGTGATCTACGGGATGAATAAGGATGTCAGATGATCAAAAAATCCCGGAGACTTGAAAGAAAGATCTTAAGAAAGAGCAATATCCTGACCTACTGTGTGGATACGGTAGAGCTTCCCGACGGAAATGTGGCGGAGTATGACGTCATGCTCCATAACGGCGGTGTTGCAGTCATTGCCATCACCGGTGAAGGGAAAATGGTAATGGTGAGACAGTACCGCCATGCATTTGACCGGATAACCCTTGAGGTACCTGCGGGAAAACGGGACGGAGATGAGGAATTCCTTACAGCCGCCAAAAGGGAATTGAGGGAAGAAGGGGGCTATCTCTGTGAAAGAATCGAACATTTCATGACCATCAACACAGCTATCGCTTACTGTGATGAAGTCATAGAGGTGTATCTTGCAACGGGCTTAAGGAAGACCAGTCAGGATCTGGACCCGGACGAGTTCGTGGAGGTCTGTGAAATGGATCCCGATGAACTGGCGGATATGGTATTTAACTGCGAGATAAAGGATTCAAAGACCGTCGCCGCCATAATGGCATATAAGGCATACAGGGACAGGTCCAAGTTACTATAAAAGATTTACATAAAATTAAAAAATAACAGAAAATTTTTTTATAACAACATGTTGGGCAGAGCTTCGCAGGGCGAAACGACATGTTGTTGTTTTTTGCAAAAAGTGGGTGAAAAACGGCGTTTTTACGCTGATTTTAAGGATTGCATTCTCAAAAATTCCCCTATATAATGACTAAGTGGTTTTTGACTGGAGGGTCAGAAATTAGGAGACAGGTTACGGGGGATACATGGAACAGCAGGTTCTGGAGTTCATAAATTATTTACATAACATAAAGAAGTCATCTGAGAATACCCGTCTTTCATACAGGCGTGACCTTATGAAAATGGTTGCCTATTTTAAGTCAAAGGGTATTGATGACGCGTTTCTCGTGACCGAGCAGGACATGACCTCATATCTTCTCTATCTTGAGAAGAATGCCTTTACAGCGGCTACCATTTCAAGAAACATCGCTTCCATGAAGGCCTTTTTCCACTATTTCGTAAAAGAAGGAAAGATGGCTCATAATCCGGCGGAAAGCCTTAAAGCTCCCAAGATCGTGAAAAAAGCTCCGGAGATCCTGACACCTGTTGAAGTGGTCAAGCTTCTTGATCAGCCCTCCGGCGACACTCCGAAGGATCTTCGGGACAAGGCCATGCTGGAGCTCCTCTATGCCACCGGCATGAGAGTCACGGAACTCATAACCCTTAAGACCACCGATCTGAATCTTGCCATGGGTTATGTGGAGTGCCATGACGCCGACAAGGAGAGGATCATACCCTTCGGCAACGAGGCCAAACAGGCTCTTCTCAAATATCTTGCCCATTCCAGGGAGGTTATGATTGACAACAAGGAAGAGTCAGCTTTATTTGTCAACTGTTCCGGAGTTCCCATGTCCAGACAGGGCTTCTGGAAGCTCATTAAACATTATGCAAAAAAGGCCGGCATCGAAGCCGACATCACACCTCATACCCTGCGCCACAGCTTTGCCGCCCACCTTGTGGAGAACGGAGCTGACTTAAAATCCGTGCAGGAAATGCTGGGTCATTCTGACATTTCCACTACCCAGATGTACGCCAACATGTCAAAAAACCGTCTGAAGGACGTCTACAACAAAGCCCACCCCAGACACTGAAGTATTATCCGGTGACGCATAACAAGCCGGCATATGAAAGGTTTGTGCTATGGATAATGAAGCTCTTATGAATACGGATAAGGTTAAGCTAAACAAGCTTGAGATGTGGGAGAGAAAGCTCCTGGATCTGGGATTAAGGAACACTCTTATCAACATGCGGCTCTCAAGGACCGTGATACCGATCCTTACGGATACGGCTGCGTCCATTGAGGATCTCCTTGCGGACGGAGAGGATTTTTCCGTTTTCCCGAAGCCGGAGGACTGGCATAGGAGTACGGAAAACCTGACCTTTGACAATATACATGAGCTGGCGGACAAAAAGGATTATATCCTGGAGGAGTTTAAGCTTGGGAGGCTCCGTTCTTCCCTGACTCCTGCGGATCTTAAGGACAAGCTTAAGAATCTTCACAGGAAAGCCCGTACCCTTATGGAGGAAAACGGTGCCAACGCGCTGTATATAGCACTGGGGTTGCTGAGGTGGTATGAGTTCAAAAAATCCGGCGAGCCGAGATATGCGCCCATCCTCCTCCTTCCCATCGAGATCATAAGGAAAGGGGCGGAAAAAGGCTATGTGATAAGAAAGCGGGATGAGGATACCCAGCTTAATATCACGCTGCTTGAAAAGCTTAAGCAGGATTTCGATATCGAGGTTCAGGGACTTTCACCTCTGCCCGGGGATGAGCACGGAGTGGATACCGCACAGGTCTTTAAGGTCATGAGCGCAGCCATAAAGGATAAGAAGGGCTGGGACGTGCTGGAATCAGCATGTATCGGCGTCTTTTCCTTTTCCCAGTTTGTGATGTGGAACGATCTTAAGAACCGTTCCGAAGAGCTTGCGAAGAACAGGATAGTAAAGAGCCTTATGGACGGCAGCTTAAGCTTTGTGAGTGAACCCCTTTCCTTTGAGGAATACGAGCCGGATGCGGGGAAGCTCCTGCTTCCCATGGCTGTTGACGGTTCACAGATGTTTGCGGTGGAGGAGTCCGCAAAGGGGAAGAGCTTTATCCTTCACGGACCTCCGGGAACCGGAAAATCCCAGACCATTACCGTGATGATAGCAAACGCCCTGTCCGAGGGAAAGACGGTGCTCTTTGTGGCGGAAAAAATGGCGGCCCTTGAGGTGGTGGAAAAGAGGCTTAAGAATATAGGCATCGGCCCCTTCTGCCTTGAGCTCCATTCCAACAAGGCAAAGAAGAAGGAGGTGCTGGAGCAGCTCAATGAGGCTCTGGAGGTTAACAGGATAAAGGAGCCGGAGGAGTATAAGAGGAAGCTTTCCCTGCTTGAAAACATAAAGAAGGAGCTGGATCTCTATGCCGGGGAGCTCCACAAAAAAAGGGAGCCGGGTTTAAGTCTTTTTGAGATGATAAGCCGTTATGAGGACTGCAGAGGGGCTGAGGACATAAAGCTTAACGTGCTGCCGGAGTTAAAGGATATTGACGGTGCAAGGCTTGAAGACATGGAGCTTGCGGCTGACAGGCTTATTTCCGCGGGAAGGGCTGCGGGCTGTCCTTCAGGACATAAGCTGAAAGCTCTTAAGCTTAAGGAATATGCCCCGGGACTTAAGGAAGAGATACTTGGGTTAAATAAGGATTACCGTGAAAACCTTGATAAGCTGAAAGGATTCTTTAACGGAGACGAAAGCCTTAAAGAG
Source organism: Lachnospiraceae bacterium (assembly GCA_017475845.1). GTDB lineage: Bacteria > Bacillota > Clostridia > Lachnospirales > Lachnospiraceae > NK4A144. The sequence goes on from JAFVEU010000281.1 coordinate 7,196, forward strand.
ATAGAGGAAGAGGTTGCCCGGGAGCAGAAATTCATCGAGGCCGATGGGATAAAAAAGGATCTTGAAGAGAGGTGGAAGCCGGACTTCTTTTTACTGGATGCTCCGTCGCTCCTTTATGAATACAATACCGTTGATTCTAAGTGGTTTCTCCTTAAGTATTTCGGGATGAGGGGGCTTGTAAAGCGTTTTACGCCCTATTCCCGGCGGACTTTAAGCAGGGAAGATCTCGGTAATGACCTGGCTCTTTTTTCCCAATACAGAAGCTTATTAAGTGAAAGCAATCTAACCGGAGCAAGGGGCCTGGTGCCTGTCTGGAAGGATTTTCTTGATAAAAGGGAAAAGCTTTATACCAAAGCTGTCATCAAAAAGGATGAGGGAGACGGAAGCTTTTTCCGGTCAGAAGAGGAATTGACCGGAAGCATTGATTCCGGAGCGGATCTATTAAGAGAGTGGGCAGGATACAATAAGGCGGCCGAAGAGGCTGAAAAGCTCGGGTTAAAGGGTCTTATAACAGCCTATGAGGACGGCCTTGATCACGATAAGGTGAAAAGCTCTTATAACAGGGCCCTTTATAAGAGTATGGCTTCCTCTGTCATAGAGGAAAGCGAGGTGTTAAGGAGCTTTTCCGGACCCCGCTTTGAGGATCAGGTGGAACAGTTTAAGAAGCTTGACTTAGAGATCAGGGAGCTTTCAAAAGAGATCATTTTCAGCAGGCTGGCTGCAAATGTGCCTGATCCCGCTATGGAAGCCGCAAAGAATTCCGAGCTTGGAGTATTAAAGAGAGCAATAAAGAGTAACGGACGGGGTTTAAGCATCAGGAGGCTTATGGACAAGATACCGACCCTTCTTCCAAGGCTCTGTCCCTGTATGCTAATGAGCCCGATTTCCGCAGCCCAGTATCTGGATCCCGGAAGGGAGCCCTTTGACCTGGTGATCTTTGATGAAGCTTCCCAGATGCCTACAAGCAAGGCGGTGGGAGTACTGTCCAGAGGGAAGGAGGCGGTGATAGTGGGAGATCCGAAGCAGATGCCTCCCACGTCCTTCTTTACATCGGATCATTTGGATGAGGAAGATCCGGAATATGA
>JAFVEU010000282.1 GCA_017475845.1 Lachnospiraceae bacterium
CAATACGGAATCCCATATCCCTACGGAGCTCACCTGGTTCTCCCCCATGAAAGAGCCTGAGGAGCTTACGGCGGAGTACAGCAACCTTACCTACAGCAAGGAAAAGGGCTTTGACGTAAAGCGTTTCAGGGCTGAAAGCACTCTTAACGTGGCCCAGACAAAGGGAGTCTGTGTGGGAGCGGATATAAGGAAGATGAAAGCCGGTACCGACGGTATAGAAAAGGCGATCTATATACCGAAGAACGTATGATAGCTGACGTCTGTCATTATTGACTGGAATAAAATGGGATGTTATCATTAAATTCTCTTCCATAGCCCGGGATGCAGGGTTATGGCACCGGTAAGTGATTTTGAGATCATATGGGGGATTAGTATGGGATTAGTAAGTACTAACGAAAACTGTGTAGGTTGTAATAAGTGTATAAGTGCATGCAGCTGTACCGGAGCGAATATCGCCGTTGAGAGGGACAGACAGAATGTGATCGAAGTAAATCCTGACAGATGTATAGCCTGCGGAGCCTGTATAGATGCCTGCGAACATGACGCCAGGGAGTATGTGGACGATACGGAAAGGTTCTTTGAGGATCTTGGCAGGGGACAGAGGATATCCGTGGTCATCGCTCCCGCATTTCTGGCCAATTATCCCAGAGAATACGAGAAGTATCTGGGGATGCTTAAAGCCTACGGTGTAAACCGCTTCATAAGCGTTTCCTTCGGAGCAGATATCACCACCTGGGGCTATATCAAGTATATTACGGAGAATAACTACTTTGGCAGCATTTCACAGCCCTGTCCGGCAGTAGTGGGCTATATCGAGAGATATCTCCCGGAGCTTATCCCCATGCTCATGCCTGTCCAGAGTCCCATGATGTGCGCTGCCATATATATGAAGAAGTATATGAATGTAACGGATAAGCTGGCATTCATATCTCCCTGCATCGCAAAGAAGAATGAGATAGACGATCCCAATAACCACGGGGTTGTATCATATAACCTTACATTCTCAAAGCTTGTAAAATATCTGAACGATCACCCTGTAAGCGCTGCTCCCTATACCGATGAGATAGAGTACGGACTGGGTTCCATTTATCCCATGCCGGGAGGACTTAAGGAGAATGTGTACTGGCTTCTCGGTGAGGATGCCCTGGTCCGCCAGATGGAGGGAGAGCACCATATGTATGAGTATCTCCAGCGGAATAAGGACCGTATAAAGGGCTGCAAGACCCCCTATCTCTTTGTGGATGCCCTTAACTGTACAAACGGCTGTCTCTACGGAACCGGCGTGGATAACAGGAAGACCATGAATGAGGACGTATTTATGAGTATCCAGAAGATACGTTCCGACAGCAAGAACGAGTTAAGGAAGTCGGCCTGGAGCAGGATCAATACTCCGAAGAAGAGGCTGGAAGCACTGAACAAGCAGTTCGCGGGTCTGAATTTAAATGATTTTGTACGAAAATACACGGACAGGAGCGCCGACTGTGTTGTAAAGGAGCCTTCAAACGCCGAACTGGAGGCTATATATGCTAAGCTCCACAAGGATACAAAGGAAAAACGCTCCATAGACTGCGGATGCTGCGGATATCATTCCTGTCATGATATGGCGGTTGCCATATTTAACGGGTTCTCACATCATCATAACTGCGTTCATTATATAAAGGACAGGGCCTATGAGGAAAAGGACAAGGCTATTGCCCTGGCGGATGAGGTAAAGCTTGCCCGCGACGAGATGAACGCGAGAAAGGGTGATTTTGCCGCAAAGATAAGCGAGAATTTTGAGAAGCTTTCTGCTTCCTTAGACCAGATCGAAAAGATCAGCAACGAGAACTCAGCGCATACCGAGGATATCTCAGAGGCCATGGCCAGGGTTGACACCTTTGCCGAAAATCTCCGGAATATCATTTCCGAGATCGGGGGTTATCTGGAAAAGCTGAAGGCAAATGATGAGAACGTTATAGCCATTTCAAACCAGACCAATCTCCTGGCTCTCAACGCTTCCATTGAGGCGGCCCGTGCAGGAGAGGTGGGAAGAGGCTTTGCTGTAGTCGCAGAGGAGATCAAGAAGCTGGCTGACGAGTCCAAGACCACTGCTGATGACAGTAATAAAAAAAATAACGGCATAAGTGAGACCATAGAGCATCTGATCGAGGAAAGTGACAAGCTGAAGGAGATCATAGAAAGCGTAAATACCAGCGCTGAAAGCTTTGTGACTTCTTCCGGTGAAGCTACCGCATCCGTAAACATGATGAGGGATGTAACGGAGGAAGTTGAAGGTTCCTTAAAGCAGGTATTTGAAGACTGACAGACTGAAACAAAATGGGGCGGCTCCGTTATCGGAGGCGCCCTTTTTCAATGCGTATTGAATGCGGCATACCTGCAGCCTGATCACTGCTTCTCATAGAATGTGGCATTACTGCCGGAGCTGCGTTTGCTCTCATAAGTGCATCTGTCAGCCTGTTTATAGAGTTCGTCAAAGGAAAACTGGTCTTCCGGCCTGTAGAAGGACACGCCTATGCTGACCTCAATGGGAGTATCTCCCATTTCCTCTATCCGGATATTTGATAACAGCTTCAGAAATCTGTCTACGATTATCTCTCCGCTCTGCCTGGTGAAGACCATGGGGGCAAAGGCAGCGAATTCATCCCCTCCGAGACGCATTATGATATCGTTGTTTCTGAAGGCTTTCCTCAGGCATTCGGCAATGGACATGAGCACCCTGTCGCCTGCTGCATGGCCGTAGGTATCGTTAATGGATTTGAATTTATCCACGTCAAGGAGCAGGAACATGCCGCCGTCACCGGACAACAGGAGTTTCCGCACCTTGTTCTCTCCGCTTCCCCTGTTGTTTATGCCGGTCATGCTGTCTGTCTCCGAAAGGTAGAGCAGCCTGTCTCTTGCTTTTTTCTCCGCATCTATGACTTCCACCATAAAGAGGACACTGAGGAGGGTCCCGTTATTATCCCTTTCCACAGCGATGAACCGGGCTCTGTTCCATTCCTTCTCCGGATTCATGAATTCACAGGTTATGGTATCTGATCCCGACAGCCTTTCATTTAAGGTATTAAAGTCGGTGAAATTAAGAAAATCATCTCTTGTCCTGTCATCCGAACGGATGATCACGATGTTCTTCATGAGATCAGAGGCATCCGAGCGCTTTTCGCCCACCATATCCGTGATCCTGTCGGATAAGCAGCTTATCTCTTCAAAGGTATCCTCAATAAGATCGATCTTGTACATGAGAAGGTAGATCGAGGAAACGGATTTCAGGTCGCTGTTATATTTCTCTGCTTCTATACGTCTGCGGTTTATGGTAAAGAGGACATACAGGATCAGAAGGGTACCGAGAAGCGCAGCGAGGATGCTTATGAATAAGGCGGTGAATACCCTGGCAAACATCTTCCGGGCCCTGGTGACCGAAAGTATGTACCAGCCCCCTCCAAGCTCCCCGGCGTATACTATGTATCTGTTTCCCTCATAATCAAGGGTAAAGTCTTTTTTTCCGCCTATTAGAAGCTTCTGGGCAATGACAGCGGAGGGATCATAGATCTCTTCAAGATAGTTCTTTCCAAGCTCTCCCGGGTCCGAATGGGCAACCACACAGCCGTCGTCATCAAGGACTATGACCGCACCGGCATCATCATCATTGTTTTCTGCCAGCTTTTCCGTTATATCCTGGATCTGATCGATCTTTATATCAATGGCCACAACACTTTCCCCGTCGGAAAGAAGCCGGCATATGGTAACTATCTTATCCCCGGTCATCTCATCGGTATAGGGCTCCACATAGGTAAGCTTACCCTGCTTCCCGCGGGCCTCCTTATACCAGGGCCTTTCTTCCGGGATATAGTCCTCGTCCGGGACCCAGAGGGAACCGTCCAGATACTCTCCCTTAATGCAGCCGTAGATCCCGGCGGTCTCAATATCCGTCAGAGTTTTCAGTTCATCGGTCTCCCTTATGAGATATTCCAGTATCTCCTTGTTGGAAGCGCTGGTCCGGAACATGTCCTCAATGTTATAGGACATGGACTCAAGTATCCTTATCCCGGGAGTCAGGAAATCATCCAGCTCGGCGGAGTACTGCAGAAGGGTGGACTTTGCCCTGTATTCTATGTTTTCGGTGGTAACATTGTAGATCACCCTGTAATTCACATAGATCAGGATGATAAAGAAAACCGGAAGCAGCAGATACATAAGGACATAGCCTGCGGTCAGATGCCTGAGGTATTCCCGCTGGCTGATCCTTGTCCTTATGCTTTTTCCCCTTTTATCTACACCCATGATTGATATTTTAACAAATTACACTTATATAAACAAGAACAGAGACCTGTTCCGTGAAGCTTTTTCCGCTGTGTTTTAATTTGCCTTTATTATTTGAAAACAACTGGTATTTTTAGTGAAATGGTGGTATAATGTGCGTCATCTGTATAAGTGATCTTACAGACTGGTATCCGGCAGGCGGGATACCGGTCTTATAGTGCGCCTGTTAAGGGAAAGAAGATATGCTGGAATTAAAGAACGTATCCTTTCTGGTAAGTGATACGGAAAATGATAAGGAAATAATAAGGGATGTGAGTTTTGAGGTGCCGGACGGTGAACTGATCGCCATAACCGGACCCAACGGAGGCGGCAAATCCACTTTGGCGCGGCTTATAGCCGGTATAGAAAAGCCTACGGAGGGCCGGATCCTTTATGACGGGGAGGATATCACCTCCATGTCCATAACGGACAGGGCAAAAAAGGGCATAGGCTTTGCCTTTCAGCAGCCCGTAAGGTTTAAGGGGATACAGGTATTTGACCTTATCAGGCTGGCATCCGGGAAGAATATCTCCATGGCGGATGCCTGCAATTACCTTTCCGAGGTGGGGCTCTGCGCCAGGGATTATATTGACAGGGAAGTAAACTCAAGCCTTTCCGGGGGAGAGCTTAAGAGGATAGAGATCGCGACCCTTTTGGCAAAGAAGTCCAGACTGTCCGTATTTGACGAGCCGGAGGCGGGAATAGACCTCTGGAGCTTTAAGAATCTTATCAATGTTTTCCAGAGCATGAGGGAAAACATAAAGGACAGTTCCATACTGATCATCTCACATCAGGAGAGGATACTGGAGATAGCTGATGAGATCATCGTTCTGAAGGATGGACAGCTGAGCACAAAGGGCAGAAGGGACGAGGTGCTGCCCCATATACTGGGGACCGCATCCGCGGTGCCTGAGTGCAAAAAAGTCGGAGTCCGGGGAGGTGATGCCAAATGCTGAAGCTTGACGAGATACAGAAAAGACTGTTAAAAGAGGTGGCGGATCTCCACAAGGTTCCGGAGGGAGCTTATAATATCAGGTCTAACGGAAAGTCCGCGGCCAGGGAATCTACAGAAAACATCGAGATCGTCCCCAGAGAGGACGGACAGGGGCTTACCGTAAAGATCAAAGCCGGCACAAGGAATGAGAGCGTCCATATTCCCGTGGTGATGACAGAGAGCGGATTAAAGGAAACGGTCTACAATGATTTCTACGTGGGCGAAGGATCGGACGTGGTCATTGTGGCGGGCTGCGGAATAGATAACTGCGGAGCCCAGGACTCGGAGCATGACGGTATCCACAGATTTTATGTGGGGAAGGGTGCGAAGGTCAGATATGTGGAAAAACACTACGGCTCCGGTGAGGGAAGGGGAAAGCGTATCCTCAATCCGGAAACCGAAGTATATCTGGAGGAAGGCAGCACCATGGAAATGGAGATGGTGCAGATAAAGGGTGTGGATGACACCGAAAGATCCACAAAGGCGGAGCTTAAAGAGGGGTCAAAGCTCGTTGTCAGGGAGAGGCTCATGACCCATGGAGAACAGAGGGCCATCAGCACCTATGATGTGGAACTGAACGGAGACGGATCCAGCGCTGACGTGGTATCCCGTTCCGTGGCCAGGGATGTTTCATATCAGAAGTTTGACGCGAAGCTAATCGGAAATGCGGCCTGCTCCGGGCATACGGAATGCGATTCCATAATAATGGATAAGGGACGGATCCTGGCGGTTCCGGGACTTGAAGCAAATAACGTGGATGCAGCGCTGGTACATGAAGCTGCCATCGGAAAAATAGCGGGGGATCAGATAATAAAGCTTATGACTCTGGGGCTTGCGGAAGCTGAAGCCGAGGAGCAGATAATAAACGGATTTTTGAAGTAGGGTGGAGTATTAATTGTTTAGGGTGTTGTCTGAAAAATGCAGACAGCTTTCTGCTGTAGTCGCCATATCGCTTATTCTTACGGGAACCATTGAGCCGGTTGTCGTTGTTTTTGCATCCGAAAATCCCTCTGTAAGTGTCAATGCTAATGAAAGCGGCGGTGCCGGTGACGGTGCCGGGGAAAACAGCACTTTCAGTGAAACCAGGGAGATAAAGAACGCGGAAGATCTTCTACTGCTTTCGGAAAAGAGCAGGGATGAATCCTATACAAAGGGTGTGCGCTACGTCCTGTCAAATGATATAGATCTTGCAGATTCTGCTTTTACCCCCATATCAATATTTGCCGGAACCTTTGAAGGAAAGGGCCATGTCATTAAGGGCTTAAATATCACCGGGAGACAGTATAAGACCGGCTTCATAAGGACGGTGACGGAAGAAGGCAGGATCAGGGATCTGAAAGCGGAAGGTACGGTCTGGCCTTCAGGTGAGATGTCGGATATAGGAGGTATCGCGGGAGAAAACTACGGTACCATAGAGAACTGCAGCTTTGGAGGCTGCGTGATCGGTACGGAGCGCACAGGGGGAATAGCAGGACACAATATGGAAAGCGGACGGATCCTTGGATGCGTCAATACCGCCTCCGTCAATGCCATGAGAAGGACCGGAGGAATAGCCGGTTTCAACGAGGGACTGATAGGCTCCTCCGAGAACAGGGGTGAGATAAACGCATATAAGAAAACCGCCCACGAGATAAACAAGGGAAGAGAAGAAGAGGAAGAAAACACCCTGGACAGACTTATTCCCGACACTCTGGATCTGAAGGATGACGATCTCTATGAGAAATATGACAACGGCCTGAAAGTCAACTATACCGGAGGTATCGCCGGGGTATGCTCCGGGTTTATCACGGGTTCCGTTAATTCAGGTACCGTGGGCTGTCCCCATATGGGATACAAGACAGGCGGTATAACCGGTTATGACAGAGGGATCATTTCAGGCTGCAGGAATACGGGTACCATTTACGGAAGAAAGGATGTGGGAGGCATCGCAGGGCAGTATGAGCCCCTGGCCATAAACATCTATTCTGAGGATTCCCTTTCAAAGGCGGGGGATGCCCTTACGGACCTCTCCGACAGGACAGAGGAGCTGCATAAGAGCTTCGGGGCCGAGGATGACAAGGCTCAGGCCAATATCGATGCTGTGAGGAACACTTCCGATGCCCTTAGACAGGTGATAAAGGATTATAAGGAGTATTACAGGTGCAAGGACGATTCCGTTGAAAGGGAGATACGCTCCCGTGTGGACAGTATAAGATCCGTCACCGATTCCATAGACATGGGAAGCTATGACAGGGACACCAGGGACGCCCTTCAGGAGATCATAAACTCCTCCGATGATATCAATAAGCTCATAGATGCCGCGGCAGAGGCCCGGGGAGCCGGGATACAGCCGGATATGACAAATTACCTTACGAAGATATCGGGAATGGCAGGGGGACTGAGTGCCTCCTTTGATACCCTTTTAAGCAAGGCGATAGATACCAACAAGGACGGCAGGGAGCTTAAAAAAGACCTGGAGAGATTAAGGGACGAGAGCAACAGCCTTGATGATTATCTCAGGGGCTGTGTGGATGATTATAAAAAGGATTTTCGGATCACCAGCGATGATGTGAAGGGCTATGTGGACAGACTGTCGGAGGAAACGGACCGGCTTTTTGACGGACTTAAGGACAGTGACAGCGAGATAAGAAAAGACGTGGATCAGCTTATATCCTCCCTGAATGTGTTTAACGACAGCCTTTCCGGAGGCTACAGGGAAATACAGGAAGAACTCCAGAAGATCTATGATACCGACGGGAAGGAAGATGTGTTTGAGGATCTTTCGGATAATCCTGACGATACCCTTAAAAAGGGAGTGCTCTCCGACTGTGTGAATTACGGCGGTATCGAAGCCGACATAAACGGGGGAGGGATCGCCGGCGTCATAACCGATGAGTACGATCCACAGTCTGATTTCGAGGTAGTATCCGGAGGACAGATAAGCTTAAATTACGACAGATACGAAAAAGCCACCATCCTCAGATGCAGAAACGAGGGTGATGTCACCGTAAGGAATGACTGCGGGGGAGGCATAGTGGGGAGAGCGGATCTGGGAGCCGTGATCTCCTCAGGCAATTTCGGAAGAGTGGAATCCACCGACGGGAATTACGTGGGAGGCATAGCAGGAAGAAGCGCCTTCGTCATAAGAGACTGTAATTCCATGTGCGAGGCGGTGGGCTCGAAATATGCCGGAGGCATTGCGGGAATGGCTCATTCGCTCGTTAATAATATCTGCCTTTCCGCTGTGGATCCCGAAAAGGAATATCACGGTGCTGTGGCAGGGGATACGGACAATGCGGATCTCAATGTAAAGGATAAGGGCAGCGTAAGCGGTAATATCTTTGTTTTCAGGGGTCTGGGGGCCATAAACGGAGTGACGGACAAAAGCCAGGCGGAAGCCGTGAGCTACAGCGAGCTTTTGAAAAGAGAGGGCGTGGCGGAAGACTTCAGCGAGATGACCGTGACCTTTAAGTCGGACGGCAGGACGGTGAAAAGGATCAGGGTACCCTACGGGGGGAGGGTCAGTGAAGAGGAGTATCCTCCCATAGAGGATAATGCAGATGGTAAGTTCGGATACTGGGAAGAAAAGGATCTAAGCCGGATAGAACAGAATATAACGGTAAATGCGGTATTTGTGGATTATGTCACCACCGTGGCAGCGGGGGATCCGAAGCAGCCTGATATGATAGCCTGCGGCAGATTCTATGACGGAACTCTCCTTGAATTAAAGGAGGAGGAAAGGAATACCGGAAAGGCGGGAGACATTTACAGAGCTGTAAGCTTTTCCCTGGACTGCAGCTACGGGATTCCCGACAACAGCAGTATCACTGTACGATACCATATAAAGGATGACAGGGACAGAAATGCCGTGGTACTTCTTTCCGACGGCAGTGATCACAGGGAGGCAGCAGTAAGGACCGACGGTGATTATCTGGTATTTGATACGGAAGGCGGGAGTGAATTCTATCTTTCAGACTCCGGAGAAAAGAGAGCTTTTTATGTCCTTCCCCTTATTGGGGTGGCAATACTTTCGGTTATCGCGATCATTATCGTATTTTTGAAAAAGAACAGGAAAAAGGCGATAAAAAATGGATGAAAACAAGAACTTTATGTACAAATTAGCTGCATTTATCGTGGACAGGAGGAAGGCTTTTCTTCTGCTCTTTGCCATTGCGGTGATCTACTGCCTTGTCCGTATCTCGGATGTGCAGGTTGAAAACGATGTGACCAAATACCTGCCGGAGGATACGGAGACCAGACAGGGCGTGGATATAATGGACAGTGAGTTCGAGACCCACGGCTCCGCAAAGATCCTTCTTGCAAATATCACCTACGATCAGGCGCTGATAGTGGCAAAGGGGCTTGAAAACATTGAGGGGATCGACACCGTAAAATTCTATGATGAAGGAAACGAGGATTACAAGGACGATTCGCTGGAGGATTATTACAAGGACTCAGCAGCCCTTATCACACTGTCCTTTGAGGAGGATGAGGATACGGAGCTTTCCCAGAGGGCCATTGCAGATGTCAGGGAGTATGTGAAGGATTATGACTCCCATGTATATACAACGGTGGATCTGGATGAGTCGGCGGAATTGAAGAAGGATGTGCTGTTTATCCTGATAGTTGCGGTGTTTGTCATTCTTGCCGTGCTGATCTTCACTTCCTCCACCTACGCCGAAGTGCCCATCTTCATGATCACCTTCATAACGGCAGCGATACTGAACAAGGGTACAAACTATGTCTTCGGAACCGTATCCTTTATTTCCAACTCGGTTGACATAATATTGCAGCTGGCCCTGGCCATTGACTACGCCATCATCCTGTTCCACAGATATATGGAGGAACACGATAAGGGGCTGGAAGCCAGGGAGGCCATGATCACCGCCCTCAGCAAGGCCATCATAGAGATATCATCCAGCTCCCTTACCACCATGTCCGGCATGGTGGCCCTGGTATTCATGCAGTTCAAGATCGGAAAGGATCTGGGCCTGGTGCTGTGCAAATCCATTCTCTTTTCCATGCTTTCGGTCTTTCTCTTCATGCCCGCCCTTATCATGTGGTTCAGGGATAATATAGACAAGACCAGGCATAAGAGCTTTGTTCCCAAGATAACTGCCTGGGGAAAGTTCATATGCCGTACAAGGCATGTATTCCCCATTATATTTGTGCTGGTGGTAATAGTTGCCTTCAGGCTTTCCAACACTGCCACCTATATCTTTGACAAATACACCGCCAGAGGCCCTAAGAAGACTCCTTATATCGAGGCCAAGGACAGGATAGACGAGACCTTTGAGACCGGCAATAACCTGGCCATAATCCTGCCAAAGGGGGATTATGAAAAGGAAGCAGAAATAATCAGGGACTTAAAGAGCAGGGAATATGTGGGAGATGTGCTGGCCCTTGCCAATGTAGAGGTGGGGGATGACATGGAATATGTGCTGACCGACAGCGTGACTCCCAGGGAATTTGCCGAGATCGCCGATGTGGATGCGGGACTGGCAAAGCTTTTATACACCGTTTACGCCCAGGACAAGGAGATATACGGAGCCTTTATCGACGGAATAGACGAGTACCGGGTTTCCGTGCTGGACCTCATAGATTTCATCTATGACAAGAAGGAGGCGGGTGCCTTTAACCTGAGCGAAAGGCAGAGCGAGGATCTGGACGACATCCATGAGCAGATAGAAAATGCCCGTGTCCAGCTGGAGAGTGAGGAGCACTCCAGAATAGTCTTTAATCTGAAAGGAAAGGTGGAGGGACAGGATACCTACAGCAAGGTGGATGATATAAGGAAAATGGCCCAGTCCTATTATAAGGACAGGATATATGTGGTGGGGGATCCCACTGCGGCTTCCGACCTCTCCAGCTCCTTCAGCAACGATAATCTGGCTATCAGCATACTGACGGCATTCTTCGTGGGAGTGATACTGCTCTTTACTTTCCAGAGCATAAGTCTTCCCTTCATATTGCTGTTAACCATCCAGGGAAGTATCTGGATCAATTTCGCCATACCCAACCTGACCAATAACCCCTTATACTTCCTGGCCTATCTTATAGTCAGCTCCATCCAGATGGGCGCCACCATCGACTACGCCATAGTTATAACAAACAGGTATGTCACCCTGAGGCAGGAGATAAAAAACAGGAATGAACTGGTGATCAGATCACTTAACGAGTCCTTCGCTACCATTGTCACCTCGGGAACCATTTTGACTATTTGCGGCTTCCTGGTTGGAAATCTCACAAGCAATGCTGTCATTTCAAACCTGGGAGATGCTCTGGGCAAGGGAACCCTTTTAAGTATACTGATGGTAATGACCATACTTCCCCAGCTGCTCTATTTCTTTGATCCCATCATCGACAAGAGCTCCTTTAAGGTTAAGACTCCGGAGCTGAGCGGAGGCTTTGCGGGAACTGCCCTTAAGAAGACAGCAGGTACCGTTATACTGAACGGCAATGTGAACGGTTATTTCTCCGGGTATCTTTTCGGTGAATTCAAGGGTACCATGAACGGAGATATGGATCTTACCCTGAGAAGGGGAAATTCGGACGAAGTAAAGGCCGGAGAAGAGAATGAATAGGTTTTTTATAAAAACTTCAAAGGTTCTGTGCGCTGTTCTCGCGCTTGAAGCGGTTCTTCTATGCTTTCCGGCGGGAGGGATCTTTGCTGCCCCCGTATCCGGTGAAGAGAGGATATCTTCTGCGGAGGAGCTTATAGCCCTTTCAGAGGGCTCGGGGGATGACGCCCTTACCCTTGGAAAGACCTATGTGCTTACAAAGGACATTGACCTTTCCGGGAAAAAGATGGAGCCCCTGCAGGTGTTCGGCGGCGTATTTGACGGAAAGGGACATTCCATCAAAGGCTTCTCCTATTCCGGCAGGCAGTCGGGAGTAGGGCTTTTCCGCACGGTTACCAGGGACGGAGAGGTCAGGAACCTTAATCTGGAAATAAATATGCAGCCCACCGAAGACATGAAGAATGTGGGCGGTATCGCCGGGATAAACTACGGACTTATAAAAAACTGCACGGTAAAGGGTTATATCCTGGGCATTGAGGCCGCAGGGGGAATAGCCGGCAGGAATATGAAGAGCGGCAGGATAGATTCCTGTGTAAACGTATCAGAGGTTCACGGCATGCGGCGTACAGGCGGTATCGCCGGGTATAACGAGGGGAATATCCATCTATGTGAGAAC
>JAFVEU010000283.1 GCA_017475845.1 Lachnospiraceae bacterium
GGTTGAATTATGTCCCCTCACATATCTTAAGAGCTGTTCCGTATATCTGCCGAAATAGGGTCCCGTTGCGAACTGTCCCTTTATCCCGGGCTGCTTTATGTTCGCCTCCACTATCACGGCTTCGCCCTCTTTATTAACGCATATGTCAAAGGCGACAAGACCGAAGAAGGACATGTTTTCATGGGCCTTCTCCGCCGCTCTGCATATCTTATCATATCCCGGCAGCTCTTTACCCGCAAAATCATATCCGGATGGAAGAGTATATACCTTGCTCAAATGCTGATCAACCGCATGACCGCACATTTTCCCCTTCTCATCAACTCCGATAAAATAGCGGTTTTCCCCGAAATTATCCGCAAACTCCCCCGGGGAGCCCACCTTAAGGTAAGCGCTTGCCACATGAGGACGTCCCTTTGTGAGTATGGATACCACCCTTAAGGTATTGACGGAAGAAGGATTCAGTCCCGCAAGGACACTGTGCTGCTCCAAAGGGATCTGCAGCACATAATTACATACATATTCCCTGTCCACCTCCTCAAGATCGATGGGGGCCTTAAGGAGCTTTACCCCGGTTCCCTTATTGGAGAACAGCGCCGGCTTTACCACCAGGGCTTCATACCTTTCGACCCTTTTCTTCGCCTCTTCCCTGGTGATGATATTGAAGCCCTCGTCCAGAAAGCGGCTGTTGGTATTCCTTAAAACAGATCTCACTGCAGGCGCATCCGGTATAAGCCGCTCCAGATATACCTTATTCTGCAGGACGATGGCAAAATTCGGAGGATTCAGGCAGGGTCTTATGTCGTATTCATAGACCGGGGGAGGAACAAAAGCCGGATCCTCTATACCTGTTTTCCCGTAATAAAGCCTGTGCCAGTCCAGAGGAAATTCTACCCCCAGATTCTTTTTCCAGAAAGACCTTATATCCCTTTTCTGGGAGGGAGTGAGCTCAGGCTGTTCCTTAAGAAGCTTACGGATCCCCGCACCGGAGATGAACCTGTCCTTCTTTTCCAGCATCCTGAAATATGAATTTACAAAACCATATTTTAATCCGTCAAACATTTTTTACCTGAAATACCTGTTCCAGACGCGGTATATCCCTATAAGAGCTCCCACGCCTACAGCAAAGGCCAGTACCCACCTCACTATCATGAAGGGATAGAGCACCTGCAGCATGAGTCCAAGCACCGTCATTATGGCTAGGACGATAAAGATGAAGCGGTTATCATATACCACCGTAAAGCCCAGCTTCCTGCTTATGAAATAGTGGATAAGGAGAAGCACCACAAATCCCGCCAGAGTGGTATAGGCAGCGGCTTCAAAACCGAATATCGGAATGAAGATCATATTTGTCACTATATTAAAGCCCGCGGCTATCAGCGTTCCGATGGAAACTATACTGGTCTTTTTATTGAACTGCTCCACATTCACATAGCTGGTATAGGCAAACTTGAACCCGTAGCCCAGCATGATGGGGGGCACGATATAGGCTGCTCCGGCGTATTTTTCCCCTCCAAGGATCCAGATGATCTCCGGAGCAAGGAGCACCGAGCCTATGACTATCACGGAAAAGCCTGCCAGATAATACCTGTTTACCTTCTTTATTATCTCATGATCCTTTATATGCAGCTTTTCAAAGAGCCAGGGCTCCATGGCCTGGTTGAAGCAGGTCATAAGGGTGGAGACCACCATGCCTCCGGAATAGGCCAGGGAATAGGTGCCGTTAGCTTCCTTTCCCACCATCTTCATTATCATGACCTTATCTGAGGAGCCAAGGATAATATTGGACAGAAGATGGGGAATGATGGGAATGCTGTAGCTCGCCGCATATTTCCAGGCAGCGAAGTCGATGATCTTCCTGCCCTTATACATCACATAGATGAATACCGCGATGTAGATCACCGTATTCGTGATCTCCGCGCCCATGATCTTTCCGAAGAGCCTGTCCTTTGCATAATAGCAGGCAAGGACCGAGATAAGGGTGGAGCTCACAGTGACGAAAACAGACAGTATCACCTGGATCTTATATTTCTGCTGTATCCTGTGTTTCGCCTGAAGCACGTCAAGGCTTGGCGCCAACAGCAGTTCTATGAACATCACATGGAGATAGATCGCGTCTATGGAAAGAAGAGACGTGAAAAAGTCCATAAATGCGATGACTATGGCATAGGACAGGGCTGTGGAAAGGGTTCCGAGAAAGGTTATGGATGAAAGATATGAGTCGTATTCTTCATCTGTTTCATAGTCAAACTTGGCCCTGGCTACAGAGGATTGGAGATGAAGGGTGCAGACAACGGCACAGATGGAAAGCCAGACATTGAAATTGCTGTTTGAGCCGTAGTCGGCCTTCGTCAAAAGCCTTGCAAATATGGGGGTACTGATGAACCGTATCCCTTTTTTCAGAAAGGAACTGAAGGTATACCAAACGCCGGCCTTCAGCGCCTTTTTTTCCGTGCTGTTAGTCTTTGCCATTATTCCTTAATCTTTTGAAAAAGAATTTTATCTTTCTCCAGACAGTCCTGAAGAAATACTTTCCCTGAGTCAGGAAATCAACAGGGGAAATAAAGAAGGACCTTATATATTCCTTCACCGCCCGGAGCTTAAGGCTTCTATCTCCGGTGGCTGAAGCCCCCTCCATAAGGTGATGTGCCGTATGGAAAACAAAATTAAACTTAGCAGAGCTGTTCTTATCTATATCCTGCCTGTATTTTTCATGGATCAGCTCATAGCCCTTTAAGCACTTCTCCCACTTATGGGAGGTCTGGTCATTTCCCGGCTCCTTATAGTATTTATACAGGATCTCCTTACTCCATACCGTCCTGTACTCTTTTGTGATACGGAGCCACATTTCATAGTCCTGTCTCGCCGGCAGGGCTTCATCAAACATCCCCACCTTTTCAAAAACCGCTTTCGGTATCACCGCCTGGGTGGTGGTTCCTATCCTGTCGCTTAATAGAAGATCCTCATACTTAAGGTCCTCCCCCCTCTTAAAGCAGCCAATCCTTGGAGGGTTAAAGGTATTATCGATAAGATAACCCTTTGCGTAGCAGAGTCCCGCATCCGGGTTCTCCTCTAAAAGCTTTACCTGAATCCCGGTCTTTTCCGGCAGCCACTCGTCATCGTCATCCAGAAAGGCGATATACTTTCCCTGTGCCTTCTCTATTCCGGTATTCCTTGCTCTCTGGGCTCCGTTTCCCCTTTCGGTCTTTATGACCCGGACGTTTTCCTTCCCTTCGGCTATCTCCCTTAAGCCCCGGGAATACTCTTCCGCTCCTTCACCTCTGTTATCATCTATTATAAAGATCTCCAAAGGGGAATAGGTCTGGGAAAGCACGCTGTCCAGCGCCCTCTTCACCGTTTCCTTATCTCTCTTATAGCTTGTGATCACACAGGTCACAAGGGGATTTTCCGAGGAATTTCCTCCCATATCCAGTCTTCTCTCCGGTCTGTTATAGATCGCGCTTCCTGCGATGAGCCGATCGCCTAAATGCCAGGGTTATCAGACGTCACTTACTGTCACGGGCAGCTGCCCTCATTCTGAACTCATACCATTTATCGGACAGGGTCAGGGAATAATCCCTTATCTTATGCTTCCAGGCAGGGACCTTCCTGTCCTCTTCATTCCGTTTAAGCCCCTCTTCCGTAAAACGCCA
>JAFVEU010000284.1 GCA_017475845.1 Lachnospiraceae bacterium
AGATTAAAAAAGACAGCTTTAATGTAAGTGAGCAGGTGCTTGAACTAGAAAAAAGAGAAGTAGAGCCTGTTTCTGACAATTCGGTTATTTCAGGGTCAAGGATTAATTCAGGTGAGGGCAAATTTATAAATCTTTACGGATTAGGAAAGTTTGACAGATCAAAGGTTGCCGATCTTTCTGCCGGGACACTGACTGAAAAAGGAATAATGTTCGAAAACGGGAATGTTCCATCGGAAATAACATATAATTATAATGTCAGCAACAGTTATAAATTGACAAATGTTGATCCAATGCATGTAACAATAAAACTTGTTGAGAATAAAAATCCTGATAATAATGACAGCGGGAATGGAGACTCAGGTTCAGGTAACAGTCCGAATGAACAATTATCGGATCCTTATTCCCAGATTCATGAGATTGATGGTAGCAGTGCGGATTTCGGATCTGTCAGCAACAAGAATGCAAAATGGGAGTTTGATCCACTTAAGTCAAAAACGGTCATTGCTGTTAAAGAGGTGGATATCAGCAAAGTATTTGAAAGCAATGTCAGCATGAACGGATTTGATACATCCGCAAAACATAAGTACAGTGTTGATAATAAAAAGCTGGCTACAGTCACTAAAAAAGGCATGCTTAAACCAAAAAAGAGAGGAGAAATTGAAATAAGCTGCTGGCAGAAGCAAAAGGGAGAAAAATGGACGCAGATAGGTGAGCCGGTACATTTATTTATTCAGCTGCCGGAAATGAAGAAAAAGGATTCAATATCTGCTGCAGATGCAGAGAAGATAGATGCTTTCCAGTATCTGAGCCGGACTACTTACCGACCAAATCACTGGGAATCAACAAATCAGTCAGTTGCAAGCGTTGATGATAATGGCGAGATTACAATCCATAAAAAGGGCAGTACAAAGATCATAGCGGTTTATGGCGAAGGAAAGCAGTCCAGTAAAAAGAAATACAAAACAACCTTAAAGGTTAATTGACGGTAACTTATCAGAACAGGTGGTTGTTCCGGATTCAGGTTCACCAGTTATGAATTATAAGAAGAGACCTGTGATTGTCTGCAAAAGCAGACATGAACGGGTCTTCTCTTTGTTTGCCACATTTGAGGATATAAGAGAAAGACTTATTTCTACATTGACCACTTCATAGTGGAATTTAATTTTTTGTTTCACACTTGAACCTTAAAAAGGTGGTAAAGTTTGACAAGAGGGAGTAAAACATATAGAATTACAGCGATTATGGTTTAATTTCCATACAAAAAGAAGTAAGTAAGGAGGAGATCTATATGAAGAAGATGATTTCAGTTATGCTTGCCGGGATGATGGCTCTGGGACTTATGGCCTGCGGTTCCGCAGGGAGCGCGGGAGGAGATACCATAAAGATCGGAGTGTTCGAGCCCTCTACAGGTGACTCCGCATCAGGCGGAAAGAAGGAGATCCTTGGAATGCAGTATGCCAATTCCGAGACTCCCACCGTGGAAGCCGGCGGCAAGACTTATAATGTAGAACTGGTTTATGCGGATAACGGTTCATCAGCAGACAAGGCTCCTTCAGCAGCATCGGAGCTGGTGGGAAAGAATGTGGCACTGGTGCTTGGTTCTTACGGATCAGGCGTTTCAATGGCCGGCGGTCCCAAGTTTGACGAGGCAGGCCTTGCAGCCATCGGCGTAACCTGCACAAACCCCAATGTTACTGCAGGAAATGACTACTATTTCAGGATATGCTTCCTTGACAATTTCCAGGCTGACGTACTTGCAAACTTTGCCATGGAGAAGTTCGGGGCTAAGAAGGCATATTGCCTGGGAGAGAACGGAAATGAATATGACCAGGGTCTGGTAGCCTTCTTTACACAGGTTTTCGAGGCAGCAGGCGGAGAGGTTATCTCTGACTCCTTCCCCACAAACAACTCGGACTTCACTTCCTACTTAAACAAGGCAAAGAGCGAGAATGCGGACGTTATCTTCACACCCGTTTCCATCGCATATGCAAAGCAGATCATGGAGCAGGCAGCATCACTTAATATCGATATTCCTTTCCTGGGATCCGATACACTTGATGACAACATGGTTCTTGAGGCCACAAAGGACACCAATTTAAGGCTCTATGTATCCACCTTCTATCAGGAGGGCGGTTCAGACACCTTCGATAAGGGCATCAAGGACTACATCAACAAGAATTCCGACGCTCTTACCGCAAACGGCGGAAACGACACCATCTCAGCCGTTACCGCAATGGGTTATGACGCATATTATGTGGCACTTGAGGCTATAAAGGCAGCCGGCAGCGGCGATAAGGGTGCCATAAAGGGCGCTATCCCCGGAGTAACCTGGAACGGAGTATCAGGTTCCATAGCATTTGACAGCCAGGGTGATGCCGTACGTGATACCGCTTACATCAAGACTGCCGATACGGCAACAGGAACATGGGCCTTTGAAAAGGTTCAGACCGGATCTTCGAAATAAATAAGAAGGAGCTTTACGTTTAACCATGGAATATGTGATTTCCGTACTGCTTTCCGGTATTTCCGTAGGCGGGCAGTATGCTCTGATTGCAATAGGATATACTCTTGTTTACGGTATTCTGAGACTTATAAACTTCGCCCACGGCGATGTGTTCATGGTGGCGGGACTCTTGGGGATCTATCTCACGGCAGTATTGCCAATCCCCGTGTCCCTGCCCCTTGTTATAGTATTTACGGTCCTGTTAGGCTTCACCATAGAACGTGCGGCCTACAGGCCTTTAAGAGAAGCACCCCGTATGTCCGTTATGATATCTGCCATCGGGGTAAGCTACCTCTTGCAGAACACGGCCACCTATGTAACGGGAGGCCAGCCCATGACCTATCCCACCATTCCCTTTTTATCGGATACCGTCAATGTGGCGGGAACCCAGACAAAATGGGTGGTCATCATCACACCGATCCTTGTCCTTATCCTGGTGACACTCCTTTCAATGCTTATAAACGGTACAAAGATAGGAATGGCCATGCGTGCTGTCTCCAAGGACTTTGAGACCAGCCGCCTTATGGGAATAAGGATAAACCTGGTCATTTCAGTGACCTTCATCATCGGTTCCGCACTGGCAGCAGTGGGTTCCAATCTGTTCTTTACCAACTATCCCGCCATCACACCCATGTCAGGTGCCATGCCGGGACTTAAAGCCTTCGTGGCTGCGGTGTTCGGCGGTATCGGTTCCATACCCGGAGCCGTGCTGGGAGCTTTTCTCATCGGTATATGCGAGACCATAATAAAGGGCCTGCCCTCAAGCTGGGATGTGTCCGTCTTTTCGGATGCCTTTACCTTTGCCCTTCTGATCGTGATACTGGCGTTCAAGCCTCAGGGACTCTTTGGTGAAGCAGCTGCAGATAAGGTGTAAATTATGATTGAAAAAAAGAATTACCTTCCGACGATACTTATGATCGCCGGTTTGCTCATCTTTGTGATAATACTTGAAAATATACGCTCGGTATTCCCCTGGCTTCCTCAGATATTTGACCCCATGAGCCCTCTCTTCACGGTGTTGAAGAAGGCTGCGGTCTATTCTCTGGTGGCTGTTTCCATGAACCTGTTAAACGGCTTTACCGGGCTCTTTTCCCTGGGACAGGCCGGGTTCATGCTTCTCGGGGCATATACCTATGCGATCCTCACAGTCCCTTCGGAATTGAAGGATCAGGTGTACTACCTCTTCGGAGGCTGCGCCTTCCAGTTTTCCATCGTGGACTTTTTCAAGGGAATATTCGGTGCAGGGGGAGCAGGCGGCGCCATCAGCATGGTGCTTGGCTGTCTCATAGCACTTATCCTTGCGGGCTGTGTAGCCGGATTTTTTGCTTTCCTTATTGGATTCCCTGTTTTGAGGCTTAAGAGTGATTACCTTGCTATTGCCACCCTCGGGTTCGCAGAGATCCTGAGAGCCTTTTTCCAGTGGCAGAGGCTTGGCCCCATCACCAACGGTGCCAATATGATCAAGGGATTTCCCACTTTTTCAAGCTTCAATATAACTGACGGATCCGGGAGGACCATCTTACAGCTGTCAACCTTCATTCCCTTCCTGATATCCACCATATGCATAGCGATAAGAGTGCTCCTTATCAATTCTTCCTACGGCAGGGCATTTAAATCCATAAGGGATGATGAGATTGCGTCAGAAGCCATGGGTATAAGGCTCTTTTCACATAAGATGCTGTCCTTTGTGATCTCCAGCTTCTTTGCGGGAGTGGGAGGGGGACTCTTTGCCATGTATGTGGCCAATGCCCAGGCAAAGGCCTTTACCTCCACCATGACTTACGAACTGCTCCTTATTGTGGTAATAGGCGGCATTGGTTCCGTATCGGGTTCCGTCATCGCCACCTTCCTCTATGTGGCCTGTTCCGAATGGTGGCTCCGCTTCCTTGACAGTGAGCAGTACATAGGAGGCTTTAAGCTGCCTCTTCTCCGCAACGGATTCAGAATGGTGGTATTCTCCGTAGTTATCATGATAATAGTGCTTTTCTTCTCCAATGGCATCATGGGAAACCGGGAGATCAATATCGGAGCCCTTCTTGACAGAAAGAAAACAGGAAAGGATAACAAAGTTTGAAAGTAAACTTTCAAACTTGCTTTGGTGCCGCTGAAAAGAAGCGTCACCAAAGGGTCGACGCCGCTAAGAATGCGGTAAGTAATGGATTAATAAAGGGAGCGGCATAGACAGGAAATGAAGCTTAAAAGCAGTTTATTTAAGAATAAAAGAATACTGTTCGTATGCCGGGAG
>JAFVEU010000026.1 GCA_017475845.1 Lachnospiraceae bacterium
AGGTGGTGGGACTGCCTTGATTCCGGGAGCGGGGCAAAAAGCCCCGAACCCGGAGAGCTGCGAAAGCAGCGATTTTATAACGAGCAAAAAGCGAAGCGTTTGCGAGTCTAGCAAAATAATCAAGATATTCCCGCCACCTTCAGGTGGTGGGAATGCCTTGATTCCGGGAGCGGGGCAAAAAGCGGAGCGTTTGCGAGTTTATCTTGACAAATCTAAAAATAACAGTTATTATTATGTTTGCAATAAAAACACCTGTTTTTAAAGAGGGATCATGGCAAAAACACCGGCTTTCAGAAGAAAAAAACAGAATAAGTTCGCCTGCTTCTGCATAGCTATAGTGGTGGGCATGCTGCTTGCGGTGGTTTCCATAGACGGAATGCGGCTGCAGGATAAGTATAATACCTTCCTTTCAAAGGAGGCTGAGCTCACAAAGGAGATCGAAAAAGAGCAGGACAGAGCTCTTGAGCTCAAGGAATACGAGAAATACACCAAGACCAAGAAGTACGTGGAAGAGGTGGCAGAGAGCAAGCTGGGTCTGGTCCACGACGGAGAGGTGATATTTAAACCGGACAAGGAATAATGATAACAGCGGAAAAGGTCATGAAGGTGATGACGGATCACCGGATGGCCGACAGAGGAGACAGGATAATAATAGGGGTTTCGGGAGGAGCAGATTCCATGTGCCTCCTTTTTTTGATGTCTGAAATAAGTAAAAGCATGGGGTTTTGCCCGGAGGTCATTCACGTACATCACGGCATCAGGGGCAGGAGCGCCGATGAGGATGAGAGCTATGTACGGGAGACCTGCGAAAAGCTGAAGATAAGCTGTAAGAGCATCCGGGTGGATGTGCCTTCCTTTGCGGAAAGAGAGGGACTTTCGGAGGAGGAAGCGGGGAGGATCCTAAGATACCGTATCTTTGAAGAGGAAAAGCCGGATAAGATAGCCATAGCCCATCACTCCGAAGACTCGGCGGAAACCCTGCTCTTTAATCTCTTCCGGGGAACGGGATTAAAGGGGCTCACGGGGATACGGCCCGTAAGCGGAAATATCATAAGACCGCTCATATTCTTCACCAGAGAGGAAATAGAGGAATATTGCAGGGAAAAGGGCATAAGCTACAGGACGGATGAGACAAATGGGGATCTGTCCTACGCCAGGAACCGGATAAGAAACAATATCATTCCGGAGGCCGAAAAGATCAATTCCTCGGCTCTGAAGCACATACTGGAAGCAGCCGGAAAGATAGGGGAAGCCCGGGAATTTATAGAAAAGGAAGCGGAGGAGCTATTCAAACGGGCAGCGGATCTGTCTGACATGCCGGAAAAGCTGGTCCTCAAGGGAGAACAGCTGAAGGAGAGCCCCGGGATCCTTAAGGACTCGGTGGTAAAAAGATGCATAGTAGCCGCTGCGGGGAGAGAAAAGGATATCACCTCCCGGCATGTGGAGGAAACAGTAATGCTCCTTGATTCCTCAAGCGGAAAGATGATATCCCTGCCCTATGGGATCAATGTGAGAAATAATTTCGGGGACCTTATCTTTTCAGGGAAGGAAAAGGATCAAAGGGAAGCGCTTCCGGAGATCCCTTTAGCCATAAGGGACGACGGTGAAGAGATAAGGGACAGGCTGCCGGACGGGCGGATATTTAAGGGGAGGTTCTGCGAAAAAACCGATGATATCCCGAACCTTCCATATACTAAATGGCTTGATTATGATAAAATCAAAGACAGTGCTGTCTGGCGGACCAGGCGGTCCGGAGACCGGATCTCCATTAAGGGAGGAAGTAAAAAGCTGAAGGAGCTCTTTATCGAGGAAAAGATCCCTCATGAGGAGCGGGACAGCATATATTTCCTGGCTGACGGAAGTGATGCGGTCTGGATCCCCGGCATGCGGATAGGCCATAAATACAAGGTAACAGAGGAAACAAAAAGGGTTTTAAGGGTGTCATTGGAAGAGAGTTCCGTACCTTAAGGGTGGAACTATCGGAGACCCCGGGGAGGTAATATGGCAGACAGAATAGAAGTATTATATGACGAGGAAATACTTGACAGAAGGATACGGGAGCTGGGAGAGGCGATCAGCCGCGATTATGAGGGTAAGGAGATCACCATTATCTGCATCCTGAAGGGTGCCTGCTTCTTTGCCTGTGAACTGGCAAAGAGGATCACGGTTCCGGTATATTTTGATTTTATGCGGGTTTCAAGCTATGGAAACGAAACGAAGTCCAGCGGTGTTGTAAAGATCGTGCAGGATCTGGATAAACCCATCAGAGGGAAGGATGTTATAGTGGTTGAGGATATCATAGATTCCGGAAGGAGCATGCATTATCTCTTCCAGATACTCCGCTCCAGAGAACCGGCGAGCCTTAAGCTCTGCTCCTTATTAAACAAGCCTGACAGAAGGGTCACGGAAGTGGATATAGATTATACGGGCTTTGATATCCCGGACAAATTTGTCGTGGGCTACGGTCTTGATTATGCCCAGAAATACAGGAACCTGCCCTACATTGGAGTTGTAATCCCGGAGGATAAAAGTTGAAGAACAGTAACGGAACAAGGAGCATATTGGTATATTTCCTGATAATTGCCGCTATAGTCATGATTTTTATGACCTTTACCGGCAGGAAAAAGCAGGCAAACAGCTATACCCATGAGGATCTGATAAAGGATATCAAGGAGAGCCGGATAACGGGGATAGAGATACACCCCAATTCCGAGGTGCCTACCGGTTCCCTGATAGTCACATTAAAGGACGGAACAGCGTCCACCCTGTATGTTTCTGATGTGGGAGCAGCCGAGGAGGAGCTTAAAAAGCTTTTTCCCTCATACAGATCGGCGGATGTGGCAAGAGAGAGCTGGGTCGTAAGCTTTGCGCTGCCGGTGATCCTGTCTCTGGTGGTATTCTTTATCCTTATGTCCTTCATGAACGCCCAGAACGGCGGTGGAAACGCCAAAATGCTGAATTTCGGCAAGTCCAGGGCGGTAAAGATACAGGCCGGAGAGCAGAAGATAACCTTTAAGGATGTGGCGGGACTTGATGAGGAAAAGGAGGATCTGGAGGAAATAGTGGATTTCCTTAAGGAGCCTTCGAAGTATATCGAACTGGGAGCCCGGAGCCCCAAGGGAATACTTCTAGTCGGTCCTCCCGGAACAGGAAAGACCATGCTCGCCAAAGCGGTTTCCGGTGAGGCGGGAGTGCCCTTCTTCTCCATCTCGGGATCGGATTTCGTGGAGATGTTCGTGGGAGTGGGTGCCTCCAGAGTAAGAGATCTCTTTGAGGATGCCAAAAGGAATTCTCCCTGTATAGTATTCATAGATGAGATAGACGCGGTGGCAAGGCGGAGAGGTACAGGCCTCGGCGGCGGCCATGATGAAAGAGAGCAGACCTTAAACCAGCTCCTGGTGGAGATGGACGGCTTCGGTGAAAACGAGGGCATTATAGTAATGGCGGCCACCAACAGGGTGGATATCCTTGATCCCGCCATCATGCGTCCCGGACGTTTTGACAGAAAGGTGGCTGTGGGGCGCCCTGACGTAAAGGGAAGGGAGGAGATCCTTAA
>JAFVEU010000285.1 GCA_017475845.1 Lachnospiraceae bacterium
AAAGGCATTCCTGTGGCCCGTGATCATCATACCCGTAATGTCCGCCTTTGTCATGACCACAGGCTGGCTTATAAAGCTTTATATCATTTAAATTTCTAAAAGGATTATCGGAAGATACAGGGTATATTAAGCTGTGAGCGTTTTTCGGACTAAGCTTAAGGTTTTTCGCTTTCTTGGGGTAAAAGGATCCGCGGCTTTATGACGATCAGAGAAGAACTGGAAAAAAGAGAAGAAGAATTCTTAAGTGAGTATGCCTGTCTTTCAGGAAAGTCCAAAGGAAGGCTTAAGGATGAAGAGGAGGATGATTTGCGTCCCGTTTTTCAGAGGGACAGGGACCGGATAATCCACAGCAAGGCCTTCCGGCGCTTAAAGGATAAGACACAGGTCTTTCTGACTCCAAGGGGAGACCACTACCGCACAAGACTCACCCATACACTGGAAGTGGCTCAGATCGCAAGGACCATATCCAGGTCCTTATGCTTAAACGAAGACCTGACGGAGGCCATTGCTTTAGGCCATGACCTGGGGCACACCCCCTTCGGCCACGCCGGTGAGAGGGCCTTAAATAAGATCTGTCCCCTGGGCTTCAGGCATTCAAAGCAGTCGGTAAGAGTGGTGCAGATACTTGAAAAGAACGGCAGGGGACTGAACCTGTCGGTGGAAGTGCTGGACGGCATTGAAAAACACGGGATGTCATCAAAGCCCTCAACCCTTGAGGGGCAGGTGGTCCGGCTTTCGGACAAGATAGCCTATATGCACCACGATATGGATGATGCATTGAGGGCCGGTATACTTACAAGCGATTCCGTTCCGGAGGAAATTGCCGCAGTGGTGGGAAATACCCTGGGGGAGAGGCTTGATTCCTTTATCAAGGATATCATCTTAAACAGCAGGGGAAAGAATGAGATCATTATGAGTCCTCCCTGTTTAGAGGCGCTCCTTTCTTTAAGGAAATGGATGTTTGATACCATTTATACCAATACCACAGCCAAGAGCCAGGAGGGAAAGGCTGAGGGGATAGTCTGTACCCTGTACAGCCATTTTACGGAAAATCCCGAAGAGCTTCCTGAAGAATACAGGATCCTCATAGAAGAGATGAATGAAGACCCGAGGAGGATAGTAAGCGACTACATTTCCTCCATGACAGACAGATACGCCATAGGGATCTATGAAGAGCTGTATATTCCGGACCCGTGGCAGAAGATCCGGTGAACCCATGTATTATCCTGAAGAAACAGTGCAGGAGGTCTGCGCGGCCAACGATATAGTGGATGTGGTCGGACAGGTGGTCAGGCTCAAGAGAAAGGGAGCGAGCTATTTCGGGCTCTGCCCCTTCCACAATGAGAAGACCCCTTCTTTTTCCGTGACACCGGGGAAACAGATCTTTTACTGCTTCGGCTGCGGAGCCGGCGGGGATGTGGTTTCCTTTGTGATGAACTATGAAAACATGACCTTTCCGGAGGCCGTGAAGAGCCTGGCGGACAGAGTGGGTTACCATCTGCCGGAGGTTTCCCTTTCCGAGGAGGGAAGGGCAAGAAAGCGGGAAAAAGAGAGGATCCTTGCAGTGCTTAAGGAGGCCGCTTCCTTTTATTATAAGCTGCTGCGTTCCCCCGCCGGGGAGAACGGCATGGAATACCTTAAGAAAAGGGGCATCGGGGATAACATCATGCAGTCCTTCGGCCTTGGCTATGCGGGGAAAAAAAGCGGAGTCACCATCTTCCTTAAGGAAAGGGGATACAGCGATAATGAGATAAATGCCGCGGGACTGGTCTATATGGACGAGAAAAGGGGCATGAGGGACAGATTCTTTAACCGGGTGATCTTTCCCATAATGGATGTGAACAACCATGTCATCGGCTTCGGAGGCCGTGTTATGGGGGACGGGGAACCCAAGTACCTGAATTCACCGGAGACCGTGATCTTTGACAAGGGAAAGAACCTCTACGGCCTGAACGCAGCGAGAAAGAGCCGCAGGGGTTATATGATAGCCTGCGAAGGCTATATGGATGTGATAAGCATGCATCAGGCAGGATTTACGGAGGCGGTGGCCAGCCTCGGCACCGCATTTACACCGGATCAT
>JAFVEU010000027.1 GCA_017475845.1 Lachnospiraceae bacterium
AAATATAAATAAAGATCATGTCGATGTGCCCTGCACATCAAAGCCTGTCGGTAAAATGCCCACCAGCATTTTACACCGTTACCGGGTCTCAACTGTCATACCCGGGAACAGACCCGGAAGTTAAGTTTCAACCCCTGCGTACTATCATATTGCCTTGTCACAACAAAGTCAATGATTATTCATAAAAGATTCACAAAATTAGTAATTAGGACACATTTCCACATGTGAAAATCACATAAAGACATACGGATCAAAAAAAACAACGGGAAGGCACGCCCTCCCGTCCGATCAGAAACATATGCGATGATCCCCAGAAAACATTCAGATACTCTCAATATAGTCATTGATAAAATGCCAGGCGATGCCCATCATTCCGGCCTTTCTCGGGAATTTTCCGAGACGCACGAAGTCTCCCGAATCCCCGAAGGCATTTCTTTCGGCAACATAGCTCTTTATCTCCGGCAGGTATTCTTCAAGGTATTCGGAAACAAAGCCTCCGAGGAGCACGTCCCCGTCAAAAACCATCCGGATATTGTTTATCCCTATGGCCAGATGCTTCAGCACGTCATCCCAGAGAGCCTTTGAAGCCGGATCTCCCTTGTGGACCAGTTCAAAAAACTCCTCTATGGATTTGTCTATATCGGTGGTAAACCTCATGGCACTGCAATAGGCCTCAAGACAACCTCTTCCTCCGCAGTTGCATTGGGGTCCGTCGGGCTGTACGCACATATGTCCGAATTCACCGCTCCTGTGATTGACTCCGGAGTAGGTCTTGCCGTTTATGAAGAAGGTGCCTCCCACGCCGTTTTCAAGCAGGATGTAAGCAAAGCTCTTCTTCCTTTCCTGGGGACTCATGGCCAGCCACTCCGCATAGCCTGCGCAGTTACCGTCGTTTTCTATATAGACGGGGTAGGGCCTGCAGCCCTCTCTCAGGCTTTTTAAGCTGATATTCTCAAGTCTCATGCTGGGAGAAAGGAGAACCGCATCCTTTTTGACATCCAGAACACCCGGGATGGTTATGCCGACTCCCAGTATCCTGTCCCTGTCCAGCTTATTCTCCTCGATGAAAAGCTCCAGCTCCTTTTTAACATCCTCTCCCAGATCCGCGGAGATCCCGCCTTCCTTGCGGACGCTCTTTTCCGCCAGTTGATTCAGTTTCAGATCGGAAGCCAGAAGCCTTATATGATTGGTTGTAATGGAAACCCCGATGGATATCCTTACATTATTCACCACCACATAGCCCACCGGAGGTCTTCCTCCCGTGGATACCTGTGTTTCCACAGCCTTGATAAGGCCTGCTTCTAACAGTTCGGAAACATTCTGATGGATAGTGGGCAGACTGAGACCGAGTTCAAGGGCCATAGCCTGCTTACTCACAGGTTCTTCGGAATTATATATGAACTTAAATATCCTGTTTCTGGTCTTCCTGCGCCTCTCCGTAAGCGGCGTTCCCAATGGCTTCATAAGATAATGCTCCGGACGTTTACTAAACAAAGGTACTTTTACAAAATAAATTTACTAAACGCCTTTACTATATACGCATTTTTATATAAAGTCAATAAGAAAAATGTTCTGACTAAAAAACAACCCCCTCCGGTTCCCCCGTAAAAAGCTTCTCCAGAACGGCACAGGCACAGCTGCTCGAGAGAACCTCATCATGCAGTTTTGATTTTATTATCCTTACCTTCCTGTGATTCCTGAACATCATCTTTTCGTTTACCATATCTTCACAGTCTCTCAGATATCTGTCAGGGATAAGGCAGCCTTCGTGACCTATTATGTAATTGACGGTACCTGAAAGATTTACCAGATTGGTTATCCCATAGGCGAGCATGATGGCCATCTCCCTAAAGACGCTGTCCACATCAGGCGGAGCCTCATACTCATATCTTTTGCAGAATTCCTCAAAGGAAAGATCCTCTCCTGTTACATTCCGGAGCTTTTCCCTTATTTTCAGGGTGGATATATAGGATTCCAGACAGCCGTGTCTTCCGCAGCTGCACACAGGGCCGTTGTAACAGATGCCGGTATGTCCTATCTCGGAAGGTATTCCAGTCTCATTCCTGACAAGACTGCCGTTAAGGATGGCCGCTCCCCCGACTTCCCGGGAGATCCCGATGAAAAAGAAATCACTCAGATCCTTTCCCTCCCCGAAATAATATTCGGTCAGGGCAGCACAGTCATATTCGTGTTCAAACAGCACCGGCAGATCATATCTCTCCTGTACGATATCCCGGACACGGATGTTTTTCATCCCGTAGAAATTATGCGGATCCAGTATCTCGCCCTTCTTCAGGTTAACTGGATTAAGCGCTCCTATGCCTATCCCCAGGATCCTTTCGTTCTTATACTTTTCCAGAAGACCGTCCAGGAGCTCGAAGATCATTTCAAACATCCTGTCGTGATTCTCTTCAGTAAGGGAAAACCTGGCTCCGTCAATGATATTAAGCTTCAGATTGCAGAGGGAAACACCGCATTTCCAGCGGTTTATGTGTATCCCTATCACCTTGGGAGCGGAATCCGATAACTCCAGGGTCACCGGGCTGCGGCCCTTTTTCCCGTCCCTCTGGACCTTTCCTTCCACCACTATGCCTTCCTGCACAAATTCATTGATGATATTTGTGGCGGCCATTTTGGAAAGTCCGGTCTCTCTCGCTATCTCGATCCTTGAAGTACATTTCCCAGAACATAGGAGCCTCAGTATCAGTCCCCTGTTCTGATGCTTAAGCGTAATGTTATTCCGTCCTGCTGTTTCCATGAAATACTCCCTTCGTAAATATCCCCTTATTTATCGGTATCTGTCCGGAGCCTTTCGGATTCTGAACAGTTACCTTTATTATACTTTTATTTTATGTTATCATCTTGTGGTCTGATAACAGTATAACATACGGAGGAATATTCATGGGTGGATTTTTTGGAGTAGCATCACACGAAGACTGTGTATTTGATCTGTTTTACGGAACGGATTACCACTCCCACCTTGGCACCAGAAGAGCTGGACTGGCGGTATACAGCAAGGAAAAAGGTTTTGACAGAGCCATACACAATATTGAGAACGATCACTTCCGTCCCAAATTTGACAGGGACATACAGAAGATGAGCGGTCACCTCGGGATCGGCTGCATAAGCGATTATGAACCGCAGCCCCTTATCGTCCGTTCCCACCACGGCACCTATTCCATCACTACTGTGGGAAAGATCAATAATACAGAAGAACTGGAACAGATCCTTTTCCGGGGAAACCATTCCCACTTTCTGGAGATGAGCGGAGGAGACATAAATCCCACAGAACTCACCGCATCCCTTATCAACCAGAAGCCCACCATTACTGAGGGAATACGGTACGCCCAGGAAATGATCCGGGGTTCCATGACCATACTGATAATGACCGAAAAGGGGATCTATGCCGCCAGGGACCGGTACGGCAGGACTCCTGTTGAGATAGGTAAGAAGGAAGGCTCCTATTGTGTATGTTTTGAATCCTTTTCCTATCTGAACCTGGGCTACAGGCCGGAACACGAGCCGGGTCCCGGCGAGATCGACTTTATCACTCCGGATGGCTATGAGATCTGCTCGCCGCCCCTT
The DNA here is from genome assembly GCA_017475845.1 of Lachnospiraceae bacterium. GTDB lineage: Bacteria > Bacillota > Clostridia > Lachnospirales > Lachnospiraceae > NK4A144. Next base: position 3,586 of record JAFVEU010000027.1, read on the forward strand.
GACAAAATGAAGATATGTACCTTCCTATGGATCTACTATGGCTTCCCCGCATCCACCTACGAAGGGCTGAACGTGGAGAATATCCGCTATAAATGCGGCGCAGCCCTGGCCAAAAGAGACAAGGAAAGAGGCATTCATCCCGATCTGGTGGCAGGTGTCCCGGATTCGGGCGTAGCCCACGCCATCGGGTATTCCAATGAGTCAGGGATCCCCTACTCAAGACCCTTTGTCAAATACACCCCCACCTGGCCCAGATCCTTCATGCCCACCCATCAGAGCAAGAGAAACCTCATAGCAAAGATGAAGCTGATCCCGGTGGAGGAGCTTATAAAGGGAAAGAGCCTTCTCCTTATTGACGATTCCATAGTAAGGGGCACGCAGCTGAGGGAGACCACCGAGTATCTTTTCAATAACGGAGCAGAGGAAGTGCATATAAGACCTGCCTGTCCTCCTCTGGTATTCGGATGTAAATATCTGAATTTTTCGAGATCCGATTCCGAAATGGAACTCATTACCAGGCGGATAATAGAAAAGCTGGAAGGCAGCGCTTCTCCCTCTCCCGGGATCCTTGAAAAATATACAGATCCCGACAGCTCCGAATATATGGCAATGCTGAATGAGATCGGGAAGGAGCTGAACTTTACGTCACTGCACTACCACAGGCTGGACGACATGACAGAAGCGGTTAATCTGGATCCCTGCAGTCTCTGTACATACTGCTGGAGCGGAAAGGAATAAAAAATGACAGGCTTTGATAATGAAAAATACCTTAAGATACAGTCGGAACATATCGCGGAGCGTATAGGACAGTTCGGCGGAAAGCTCTATCTGGAATTCGGAGGAAAGCTCTTTGACGACTTCCATGCTTCCCGTGTGCTTCCCGGTTTCCAGCCGGACTCCAAGATAAGGATGTTAAAGAAACTTCGGGAACAGACCGAGATAATCATCGCCATCAACGCAGGGGACATAGAAAAGAACAAGGTCAGAGGCGACATAGGGATAACCTACGACATGGATCTCCTCAGGCTGGTGGATGCTTTCACAAATAACGGTCTCCATGTGGGGAGCATTGTAATGACATAGTTCGCGGAACAGCCCTCCGCCATAGCCTATGAAAAGAAGCTTAAGGCTCTGGGGCTGAAGGTATACCGCCACTATATCATCCCGGGCTACCCCTCCAATGTGCCCCTTATCTTAAGCGACGAGGGTTATGGGAAAAACGACTACATAGAAACCGTCAAACCCCTTGTGGTGGTCACGGCTCCGGGCCCCGGAAGCGGCAAGATGGCCACCTGCCTCTCACAGCTCTATCACGAGGCAAAGAGAGGGATAAAGGCAGGATACGCCAAATTCGAGACCTTCCCCATCTGGAACATCCCCTTAAACCACCCGGTAAACCTGGCTTACGAGGCGGCAACGGCAGATCTTGATGATGTGAACATGATAGATCCCTTCCATCTGGAAGCCTACGGCAAGACCGTGGTAAATTACAACAGGGATGTGGAGGTATTCCCGGTCTTAAAGACCATGTTTGAAAAGATAAACGGAGACAGTCCCTATAAGTCACCCACCGACATGGGAGTTAATATGGCGGGTTTCTGCATTACCGATGATGAAGCCGTGAGCCGGGCCGCAAAGCAGGAAATAATCCGCCGTTACTACGAGGCCCTCTGCGACAGGAGAAAGGGAAATGCAGGGGACGGTCCGGTACACAAGATAGAACTCCTTATGGAAAAGGCCGGCATATCAGTCGGGAACCGTCCGGTTGTGGCTGCCGCCAACATCCGGGACGAGGAGACGGGAGGTCCCGCTGCAGCAATGCAGATGGAGGACGGCACCATAATCACGGGAAAGACCTCTCCCCTCCTTGGCGCTTCCTCCGCAATGATACTGGACGCTCTGAAATACCTTGCGGGCATTGACGATTCCATAAAGCTCATTTCACCCTCCGTCATCGAACCCATAATGGAGCTTAAGGTGAAATACTTAAAGAATCACAATCCCTTGCTGCATATAGACGAGATCCTCATAGCTCTCTCCATAGCGGCCCTTACCAATGATGCCGCCAAAAAGGCCTACGAGCAGCTGCCGAAGATCTCCGGCCTGGAGGTACACTCCTCCGTTATCCTCTCTCAGGTGGACGTGGGCATCTTCAAAAAGCTGGGCGTCAACCTGACCTGCGAACCCAAGTACCACTCAAAGAAGCTGTATCATACTTAAACGGGGAAGATCCGGACATAGTTTTGCCCGGCGATAAAGGGGAGAAAATAACGCCGGGCATTTGAAATATGAGGGTAGAAGTTGTTTTACAACTCTTCACGAATATTAACACCAAAAACCCTGTCTGTCAATATAAAATACAATATTTTGTATCCTCAGGAGAAAAAAGATACAATATCTGCCGTTTTTTTATCAACTGACGATCTGAAGCGCGGCGTCTTAATGCCTGCTCCCGCAGGCGTGCAGATACCGCCCGGCATATACAAAAGGGCCCCGCAGCGAAAGTGCCGCGGGGCCCTGGTATTTCTGTTTATCAGCTGAAATTTGTAACCAGGGTAATGATCCTCAATGCAAAGAGCACGAATGCTATCCACATAACAGGGCTCACGTCCTTTGCCTTTCCTTCAGCAACCTTTAAGACAACCCATGCAACGATGGCGAACATGATACCCGTAGCGATGGAATAAGCAAGGGGCATCATGAGTATGGCAAGATAAGCACCGGCAACGTCGGCGATATCTCCGTCAAAGGTTATCCTTCTTGCGCTGGAGAGCATCAGCATTCCCACATAGAGAAGGGCGGGAGTCGTAGCGAAGCTGGGGATCGCAAGAAAGATGGGTGAAAGCACCAGAGCAGCCAGGAACATGATACCTGTTGTAAGGGATGTAAGTCCGGTCTTTCCTCCTGCTGCCACACCTGCGGAGGATTCCACGAAGGAAGTGATGGTGGATGTACCGAGGCAGGCTCCGAATACGGTACCTATAGCGTCAGCCATGAGAACTCTGCCTGCGCGGGGAAGCTCACCCTTTTCATCCAGCAGTCCGGCCTTGTCCGCAACACCTACAACTGTTCCTATGGTATCAAAGAGATCCACATAGAGGAACGCAAAGACAATGGCTATAAACTGGATGATATGGCTTGCAGCCCAGCCGAAATTAAACTTAAATGCGGTATTGGCGATACCTCCCAGCTGAAGACCTACGGAGAAATCGGGAAGCACACTGTAAACCCCTGCTTCCACATCAACCACATACCAGCCGGCAGCCTCAGCAATGATGCCGAGAACCCAGGTGGCAAGGATACCGATAAGAACAGCACCTGTAACATTATAGTGGGCAAGGATCAGAATGATGAAAAATCCGATGATCGCCAGTGTAACCTGAGGGGCAGCAAAGGAACCGAGATCCACAAGGGTTGCATCGCTGTTCACGATGATGCCTGCACCCTGAAGTCCGATGAAAGCAATAAAGAGTCCAATACCGGCGGAAATACCGTTCTTCAGGTTCTGGGGAATACCGTTGACCATTGATTCACGAACCTTGAAGAGGGAGAAGACGATAAAGATGATACCTTCCACCAGAACCGCGGTAAGAGCGATGGTGAAAGGGTTTTCCTGATCCGCAAGCTCTCCTAAGCATACGGTATAGGCAAAATAAGCATTAAGTCCCAGTCCTGCGGAAAGGGCGATGGGATAATTGGCAAAGAACGCCATGATAAAGGTGGCAACAGCCGATGCCACTGCAGTAGCTACAAAAACGCCGCTCCTGTCCATAACGGTACCCAGGATATTAGGGTTTACGGCGAGAATGTAGGCCATTGTAAGGAACGTGGTCAGACCGGCGATGATCTCAGTCCTGACCGTTGTATTGTGTTCCTTGAGCTTGAAACATTTCTCCAACATAACTTGATCCTCCTCTAAAATCTTTCATGCCCTGCGTCACAGACCTTTAACTCCTTTAATGCCGCAGGCAATTACCTCTGTAATTATGATTTTAAGGATGGATTATGTCAAGGACTTTATTGTGATCCTGTTTTACTTTATTCTGATCCCGTTCTTCTCAAGCAGAAAGAGAGCCCTCTCCTTCATTTCGGGAGAATCCGAAGAGTTTTCGATAATTATCCTGCCCTCCTTCTCCCTGTTCTTTAAGAGTCCCTTTTCCCTGAGCCGCCTCTTTAGTTCCCTGGCAGTGCCGAGACTCCCGTCTATTATGCGGATCCTGTCATTATTCAGGTACTTCCTGAGTCGGGGCTTTATAAAGGGATAGTGGGTGCATCCCAGTACTATGGTCTCGGTATCATCCGTAAGATATTTTTTCAGATGCGCATCAAAAAAAGCGTCAAGCTCAGGATCGTCAAGATCCCCTTCCTCCACGAATTCCATAAGCCCGGGGCAGGAAACCGAAACCAGGTCCGAGTCACCCCTGAAACGCTCCACAAGATCCTTATATTTCTGCTGGGCTATGGTCATGGGAGTGGCCATAACTATTATCCTGCCGCCTTTATTAGCTTCCACAGCGGGCTTGATAGCGGGTTCGATCCCGACTATGGGAAGATCCGGATGATCCTCCCTAAGGCTCCTTACAGCAGCTCCGGTGGCGGTATTACAGGCCACAGCCAGACCCTTTATACCCCTTTCAAGGAGCTTGTCCACAACAGCATATGTGAGTTTTCTTATCTCTTCCTGAGGTCTGGTCCCGTAAGGGGCATTGGCAGAATCCCCATAATACAGGAAATCCTCGGAGGGCATTTCGCGCACCGCTTCTATCAGTACACTCAGGCCTCCGAGTCCTGAATACATGAAACCTATGGGAAGATCCTTCTTATCCGTTTCCATGGTACTTTTTTATTTATCCGTCTCCTTATTTCCGGCTTCAGCTGCAGGCTGCTCTGCTGCA
>JAFVEU010000286.1 GCA_017475845.1 Lachnospiraceae bacterium
GAATCTGTCAAGAACTTCCTTATATCCCTTGGAGATAAGGTCTTCGGTTGCATCCAGGTCATCCCAGAACATCCAGGTGATCTCCTGAACCTCGCCTGATCCTGCGTCAGCTGCAGGAGCTGCTGCGTCAGCTGCGGGTGCTGCTGTATCTGCCGCGGGTGCTGCTGCATCTGCTGCAGGAGCTGCTGCGCCTGCATCTCCGCCTGTTGCTGCGGCGCCGCCACAGCCTGCAAGAAGAGAAGCTGTCATAGCTACTGTCAAAAGTGCTGCCAAAATCTTTCTTTTCATTAATGTTCTCCCTTCTTAAAATACTATATTAGTGATTTTGCCTATCCCCTGTACGGGGAACCACTTTACGTCTCCACTATAGAATAAAAATTATGCATAATCTTCAAAAAAATTGCTTAAGAAATACAAAAAATTGCTAATTATAGTTTTATTGCTTGATAAATGTCGAGAATTTATGTTATTTTTGTCTATGAAAAAAGAAATATCAGAACATTATCCGTCATTTTTAAGATTAAAGCTGCTTCCAAATCCGCGATTTTTATGACATGAACCGCCGTAACCCCAGTAAATAAAAGGTTTAGCAATTATTAAAGCTAAAATTTTGTTAATAATCAATATTTCGCAACTATTTAATAAGGAGAGTATTCCATGATTGAGACACTGAACGGCTTTCATGAGACGGTCAATTTCAGGGACAGACCAATGTTCAGGCTTTATCATAATGATGAAGCCTGTGATTATCCTCCTCACTGGCACTCCAATATGGAGATAATCATGCCCCTTAAGAACTGTTATACAGTGGAACTGAACGGCAGGCGCCAGGAACTTAGGGAAGGGGAGATCGCACTGATCGCTTCCTGCGCCATCCACAACCTCCATGCTCCCGACAGCGGTGAGCGTATCATATTCCAGCCGGATTATTCCCTTATCTCAAATCTTCCGGAGCTTGCTTCCTATATGACTCTTATCTCTCCCGTGATCTATATCACAAAAGACAAGGATTCGGACATAGTGCCCAGGCTGCAGGAGCTTATGCTTGCCATCGAAAGGGAATACGGCAGCATGAATCCCTTATCCGGGGCCAGCATTTATTCCATGCTTATCGAGATGCTTGTGATAATCGGCCGTAAATACAGCGCCAACGCGGAGAGCATGGATGTTTCCATTGGAAAGCAGCAGGAATATGCCGAGAAATTTGCCGGTGTCTGCAGCTTCATCAGCACCAACTTTGCCGAGGATCTGACACTGGAGGATGTGGCAGAGATGTCCGGCTTCTCAAAATACCATTTTGCCAGACTCTTCAAACAGTTTACGGGAAAGACCTTCTACAGATATGTAAATATGAAAAGAATAGAAAATGCCGAAAAGCTCCTTACCGAGCCCTCGGCATCCATTACGGAGATCGCGGTGAAATCCGGTTTCTCCAGCCCTCCCGCCTTTGTCAGGATGTTTAAACTCATAAAGGGCTGCACTCCTACCGAATTCCGGAAAATGCATGACTGAAAGGAGATGTGCGATATGAAAGAATTAATAAAGAAGGTGCTGGATGAATATATAGAGAATGACGAGATTTCCGGGGCCTCGGTGCTTGTCAGGTCACCGAAGCTAAGGGAGAGGTATTTAAGGGTTGACAGGGGAACAGCGGACAGGAAGACGGGAAGACCTTATGACAGGGATACAATTATCCGCCTCTATTCCATGACAAAGCCCGTGACCTCCGCCGCCGTGATGATCCTTCTGGAGAGAGGGCTTTTGGACAGACTGGAATTCGTAAAGGACTTCATACCTTCATTTGCCGAACAGTATTTTTATGACGGTAAAGGTGAGAAGAGAAGGGTCACCCGGGATATGACCATCGGGGATCTCCTCGATATGACCGGTGGTCTTGCTTATCCGGATGAAGAGACTCCTGCGGGGATCGAAGCCGGAAAGCTCTTTGAGAAGATCGTAAATAAGCTTGATACTCCCGGGGAGATGAGTACTCTTCAGGTGGCGGAGGAGATAGGAAAGCTGACTCTCGCTTTTGATCCGGGAAGCGCATATCGTTACAGTACGTCCGCTGATGTATTGGGTGCCATCATAGAAAAGAAGACAGGGATCAGATATTCCGATTTCTTAAAGGAAGAACTCTTTAAGCCCCTTGAAATGGGGGATACCGGTTTTTATGTTCCGGAGGACAAGCAGTCAAGGCTTGCCAGGACCTATGTTTGTAGAAGACACAGGGATACGGGACTTAAGCCCAATGAGCTGCCGCTTTCGGATGACGGAACACATGAATATAAGGGCTGTTTCCTGGGTATAAAGAACAGGATGGAGACTCCTCCCAAATTTGAATCCGGCGGTGCCGGGCTGGCATCCACCCTTGAGGATTACATGAAATTTGCGGAAATGCTCGAGAATAAAGGAAGCTATAAGGGAAAGAGGATACTGTCCCCGGAGACCGTGCGCTTCATGACGGAGAGAAGGAGCAGGGGGTCAATTATCGACAGCTTCCATGATGCTTTCGGTCTCCATGGCTTTACTTATTCAAATCTCTTAAGAGTATGCGAGGAACCGGGTCACGGAGATACCATCATGTCACCCGGGGAATACGGCTGGGACGGCTGGCCCGGTCCCTATTTTGCCAATATCCCCTCGAAAAACGCTACCATCCTCATAGCCATGCAGATGACGGAATTTGGTACCTTCAGCCTGACCCACAAGCTCATAAATATCATTATGTCCAATATATAAAATAATCAAGATAACCCACCACCTTCAGGTGGTGGGAATGTCTTGATTTCGGGTGCGGGGTTATAAGCCCCGTACCCGGAGAGCTGCGTAAGCAGCGATTTTATAACGAGCAAAAAGCGAAGCGTTTGCGAGTTTAACGATCACCGGCCAGGATATATCATTGCAGAGGAGGATATCATATGGCAGAACCGAAGCTTATTAAAGTGCCGAAGGATACTGTGATCCTTAAGGAAGGTGAGCAGAGTGAAGTGATGTATAAGATCCTTAAGGGGCACGCGGAGATGTACTTAAACTATGGCGAAGAGTCAGAGAGCCTGCTGGGGATCATCGGAGAGCAGAGCTGCTTCGGGGAATTCGGGCTGCTTACGAAAAAGCCTGCCATATATACAGTGACCGCCTATTCGGAACTGCTTCTTCTCAGGATCACCGAGGCGGATTTCGGAAGCTTTATAGTGGAGAATCATAAAAACATACAGGATATAATGCGGAATATGGCTGACAGCATGATGGTCATGCACTTTCAGATAGAGCTTCTTAACAAAGAGATACTGGAATACGGTAAGAATGAAAAGAACCGGGAAGCTATTAAGGACAGTATAAGGAATGCGAAACAGCTTATGAAGCAGTATGCTGTGTACAGTAATTACAGGGATCATTATGATGATACGGTGTTTTAGGGGCTTCCCGCTCATATTGGCAGCTGCCCTTATATTATCCGCCTGTGGGGAAAAGGGCGGAGAAGGAACTGTGACAGGGAAAAGCGACAGGACTGAAAGCGAAGAAGTTATAGTGATCGGAGAAGCAGAGGACTTAAAAGAAGCTGAAACCGTGAAAGAAGCTGAAGGATCCGGAACGGAAGAACCGGAAGAAGAAGCCGTGCAGGCATCCGGGGAAACGGAGACAGACGAAGAAGCTTTAGAAACGGAAGAAACAGCCGGGGCTGAAGAGAATAAGGAAGAGACAGAAGAAAAGCCGGAGGAAGAAACAAAAGAAGAGGATCCGGAAGAAATCGAGGAAGAAAAACCGGAAGAGCAGGAAAACCCCGAAGTTGCCGAACAGCAGGATACGGACGCAGCTGCAGATACGGGCTTCTCAAAAAGCGAGATAAGCGATGAAATTAAGGCAAGGATCAACGGAAGGTCATACGCGGCAGGATGTACCGTACCCTATGAGGACCTCCGCTACCTTAAGGTCATGTATGTGAACTTTAATGGCGATGACTGTTCCGGGGAGATAATCTGCAATAAGGCCATAGCCGATGATCTCTTGAGTATATTTGAAGAACTCTACAGGGAGAGATATCAGATCGATAAAATAAGACTGATCGATGAATACGGGGCGGATGACGATCTGTCCTGCGCAGACGACAACACCTCCTGCTTCTGCTTCAGGAACGTGGAGGGCAGCGGCAATCTGTCAAAGCATGCCCTGGGACTCGCCATAGATATCAATCCCTTTTATAATCCCTATGTCACATATCCAAACGGAAAGATCAGGATTTCCCCGCCCGGATCGGAGCCCTATGCGGACAGGGACAGCGATTTTCCCCATAAGATAGACAAGAACGACCCGGCCTACAAACTGTTTAAGGCCCATGGCTTTACCTGGGGCGGCGACTGGAAGACCCTGAAGGACTACCAGCACTTCCAGAAGACGTTCTGAGAGATTAATCATATAAGCCGGGAACTCAGATAAGCTCAAACTTTAGGAACTGCAGGGCGCCGGTTCCACGGTATTCAAAATAAAGGGCTGCAGCTTCGGCAGTAACATGATCTACATTTATCACGTGTTCCGCCCAGTAGTTTTCCTTTCCGATATGAACGGAGCCGAGTTTATCCCCGTCTATTCCGATCCGGAAACTGAGATCACCCTCCACGAAACCCCGCACCCATACTTTGACCTGGGTAAGATCAATGATATCAAAGTATTTATATCCCACGGTACTGCTGCTCACCATATTGCTGACATAGTTTATGTCATGGGGATCATCAACGCCGTCCATGGTGATACGGGGAAAGTCGGGTCCCAGGAAGGTTCCGGGATCTCCGGTATAGGTCTGCTCCTTATCGCAGAAAAGGTTGCAGGCTATGTATGCGGGATATTCCCCCTTTCCCCTGAAGTGTCCTTTTTCAGCGCCTTCCGAGGTGATCTCAACCTGCTTTATAAAGCCGTCTTTTTCGATCTTGATTTTTTCAATACAGCCCTGGCGGCTGAAATTGGTGCCGTCCGTGTGCCTGTGATAAAAGATATAGTCACCGGAATCAAGGCTTATAATCCCGCCGTGGTTATTAGCGCCGTAAAAGGCAGGAACAGAGGCTTTCTTATAGCTGTCTATACCTATATCCGTGTTGCTTATGATGACACCGCGGTATTTAAAACCCTCAACGGGAGAAGTACTGGTGGCGTAGCAGAGCTCATGGAATTTGACCGAAGAATAAATAAGGAAGTATATATCGTTATACTTTCTTATGGACGGAGCTTCAAAGTATTCATGATCTTCAAAGCCGGTGCCTTTGGAATACTGTCCGCTTGGCAGTACAAAACGGGGTTCCTCCATGACTGTCAGCATGTCGGGGCCGAGAACCGTAACCATGGCGCCGTGGCGGTCTTTGGCGTAGCTCCAGCAGAACCCGGTATACATATAGGTCCTGTCCCCTTCCGTAAGGACTCCGGGATCGAACATGGCCTCGTCCCCCTCCCTTTCACCTGCCCTGGTGCCGTCGCTGTAGTGTACATAGCCTAGGAACTCATATTTTCCGGCAGGAGTATCGCAGACCGCAACGGAAACCACGGGAAGCAGGTCAAGAACATAATAAAGATAATACCTGCCGTCGGGGCCTCTTGTCACATCCGGGGCGTAGAGACAGAGCTTTCCGTCCCTGTTTTCGGGATCATCTGTCCTCTTATAGATAACGCCTTCATATCTCCAGTCCGTAAGGTCATCCTCCGGAGCGGAATAGCAGACATAGTCCAGAAGGCAGTAGCCGCTGCCCTTAAACTTATCATGCGAACCGTAGAGATAAACCCTGCCGTCAAAAAGATGGGGTTCCCCGTCGGGAATATATTCCCAGGATGGAAGATATGGATTCATGGATCGGACGCTCCTTTCTTGAGTCAGGATACGCTCACGGGTCTGCAGTGACAGACCGGGTGAGCGTAAAAAAACCGGATTAATTATACTTCAGAATACAGCTTGTTACGTACAACACTCATATCTTTCGGGTCCACACCCTTTGCCCTGAAAAGCTCCTTCAAAGTGACAAACTCATAGCCCCTTTTCTTAAGCTCGGGGATAATGGTATCAAGAGCCTCAACGGTAGGGTAGTTTTCTTCCATATCGTGGAGAAGGATAATGGCGCCGTCCCGGGCGTTATCAAGAGTCCGTTCGGCCCTTACATCCGCGGGAACGGAAAGCTCCCAGTCCTCGCAGCCAAGACCGCAGATAAAGCAGAGATCGATATTCTCATGCATATCATCATTTACTTCTATATAAGGAGGACGGAAAAAAACCGAAGGCTCTCCGGTGATCTTAAAAAGAACCTCCTCGGTCTTTTTTACTTCCGAACGTATCTCCTCCACAGACAGGGTATTCATATAGGTGTGGGTAAAGGAGTGGTTTTCGATCTCATGACCTTTACGGAAAGCCTCTTTTGAGATCTCTATGCTTTTATCCGTGATATTTTCCCCTATAAGAAAGAAGGTGCCTGGAACACCGTATTTTTCAAGTTTCTCAAGCACAAGCGGGGTAATGGTGGTATTGGGTCCGTCGTCAAAGGTGAGGGCGATAAGGGGCATGACAGAATCTCCTTACTTTTCGGATACTCCGGTGGAATTATGCTTTTTCCTTTTTTCCTTGTACATTTCCTGATCCGCAAGTTCTATAAGGGCGCTTAGGGGTTTATCGTTGTCGTAGGGCACCATGTTATGTCCGATGCTGGCGTCGATCCTGTATTCCCTGTTTCCGGTAAGGTTTAGCTCCGCCATGGCCTTCCGTATCCTGTCCACGTACGTTTTAACTTCCTTTTCGGAAAGGCCCTTGCCGAATACAACGAATTCATCGCCGCCATATCTCATAAGAAGCTCTTCCTTATTCCTGTTCTTACGGAGGATATCTGCCATATCACAGATCATGCGGTCGCCGGTCTCATGGCCCATGGCGTCATTTACCTTTTTAAGACCGTCAAGATCCAGGAAGATGAAGAACATATCCTCCTTGACCTTTCTGGCTTCTTCTAAGATCTTTTCGGAAAACTTGAAAAATCCCGCCCGGTTATATACATGGGTCATGGGATCAAAAACCCACATCTCATCAAGGGTCTTGATCATCTTCTGCATCTTTATCACGTTCCATACCTGATCAAGGGCAGAAGACAGAGCCATCATAAACATCTTGTAAAACTCGGAGAAGAGGGGCATGGATGAATTACGTATGGATGTGAAGCCGTAGAAACGCTTCCTGTAATGCAGGGAGTATATGATAAAAAGATTGCCCCCCGGATTGTCGTCAAATCTGGGGTGACGTTCGGTGATACTGATATTTACATTCTTTAAGACCTTAAAAGCTCCGTTGTCATAGGACAGTATATCAGCAGGACTCTGTAATTTATCTGCATCTTTTTCATTGTTATCAAAGATCGCAAGGATAAAAGCATCTCCCCCCAGCTCAGGAATACAGGGAGTGGTGGTTGAGATGACGTCATCCATGGACTGGGCGTTTGTGAGGTTGACAGTAAGGTCATTTATCATCTCGGCGTAACGTGCTTCCCGGAGCTTATTGCGGGAGTACTGATTCACCACAAGCCTGTGATTCACGGGACGTATGGCATCACAGCCGCAGGTTTCGGCGTAGACCGGCTCTGAATCTATAACGGGATTGGATATGAATTCCTTTCCCTCAATGGCAAGTATCACATTTTTATAGGCCGTCTCACCGATCTTTTCCTCAAAGCGGTTAACGGTGGTGATCCTGGGATAATGATTGGCGGCTTCAAAAATGTTGTCATAGCCTGAGAGGATGGTATCCTCCGGGATCCTTATTCCCCGGTCCGTAAGAGCATAGTAGGCGCCGAGGGCCATCTGGTCATTGGCGCAGACATAGGCATCTGCCTCCATAAGACCTTTGCTCTGGAAATACTTTACCGCAGCCCTTCCGCTTCTTGCGTAATAATCACCCTCGTAGAAACGCTGCTTATCAAATTTGAGGCCTACCCTCTTAAGCTCCTCGGTAAACACACGCTTTCTTGTGACAGCATCGATGGAATCCTCGGGTCCGCCAATGAAATTCACGGTTTTAATGCCGTGCTTTTCTATAAGATGCTTGGAAAGGATCCTCATGGCTCCCTCATTATCGCTGCTCACATTTATCATGCCGTCAATGAAAAAATCAATGGAAGCGCTGGGTTTTCCCTGAGCTCTTATCTTATCTATGACCACATTTCTTATCTTTTCGGAATAGATGCTTTCGGCGTAGATAATGAATCCGTCATATACGGAAAAATCGTCATATAACATTGAAGCCGACTCACCTTCATTATAATCCTCATCGGAAGAAAGAGTCAGTGCGTAGACCACTATATTATTTCTGTCTGCTTTTGCGGCATCAGCTATACCTTCGAGGATCTTTCTCTGTGTATCAAGTTCCAGTTCTCCGAGAAAGAAGGCTATGTTATACATATCAACTCCTATACGTATCAACTGAAATATTCAGCGTCCGGATCATGCTGCAAAATCAGCAAATCAGCATTTGTTTCCTAAATCTGGATTATAACACATATCCATGCCAAAGGGATAAATTCTTTATCAAAAATACGGACATTGAAAAGAGACTAGCGATATGTTAAAGTTTAGGAAACCGGGGATCCGCGGATCCCATATAATAATAAGATGAATGGAGACCAGCTGTATGTCGGAAAACAAAAATCCTGTTGTTACCATCACCATGGAGAACGGTGATGTGATGAAGGCGGAGCTTTATCCGGAGATCGCCCCCAATACCGTTAATAATTTTATTTCCCTTATAAGGAAGGGCTTTTATGACGGAGTGATCTTCCACAGGGTGATAAGAGGTTTTATGCTCCAGGGGGGAGATCCGGAGGGCACCGGTATGGGAGGTCCCGGATATTCCATTAAGGGTGAGTTCAGCAGTAACGGTTTCACCAATAACTTAAAGCATGATCCCGGGGTGCTTTCCATGGCCCGCACCATGATGCCTGATTCTGCCGGAAGCCAGTTCTTTATCATGCATAAGAAGTCACCCCATTTAGACGGGGAATATGCGGCCTTCGGAAAGATCATAGAGGGCATGGAGGTTGTAAATACCATAGCGGAGACAGCAACAGCCCCCAATGACAGACCCTACGAGACCCAGAGGATGGAGCATGTCACGGTGGAAACCTTCGGAGTGGATTATCCCGAACCGGAGACGATAGAAGAATAAAAGAAAGACAGATGATCTTACACGGGGACTGTTTGAGGCAGTCCTCCTTTTTATAGTACGCTCTGCGGCGCAGGTTTCCAAAGGATGAAAGTGAAAAAATAGCGGATAATACTGTTATTTTTTTTTATATTGTGATAAAATACCGAACGTTCACTTTCAAAAGACCGTTATTACTGAGAACACAGGGTATAGATAATAGAGGATAAATATGTACAGATCATATCGTGGAACCATTTCACTTTTACTGACAGTATCGCTGTTGTCGGCAGCTGTTACGGGCTGTCAGTTCCTTCCCAAAAAGGCAGAAGAGAATACAGAAGAAGCGGCAGATACTTCCATAGAAGTAAGCACTGCGAATCCCCAGGTCAGGGACGTGGCAATTAAGTCCAATTTCTCAGCCACCATTGAAGCTGACAGCACCGTTGTAGTGATACCGAAGGCTGCGGGAGAGGTAGTGGAGAAGTATTTTGAAGTGGGAGATCATGTAATGGAAGGTGATCTGCTCTTTAAGATTGATGATGAAAACGCGAAGCTGCAGGTGGATCAGGCGAAAGCCGTTGTAGACAGCGCAAAGGCAGGATACACGGCGCAGCAGGCCACGGCAGCCAGCACAAAGGCCCAGGCAAATGAGACCATTGCAAGGATATCCAGTAATGAAGCCCAGCTGGATATGGCTGTGGACAGCGCCTATGCACAGAAGAGATCTGCAGGAGACCAGTTCCAGTCATCCATGACAGCCGAGGATTACTACGAGACCGAGTATTACGAGGCTAAGGATGACTTGAGCGATATGAAGAAAAAGAAGAAAAAGCTTAAAAAGCAGAGTGACGAGATGGAAGACCTGATGAACGCCTACTATGCAAAGCTTGGCGCAGAGGGAGAGGAGGGAGCCAAAAAATGGCTTAAATCCCAGGGCTTTGATTCGGAGAAAGAGCTGAAAGATGCTTATTCCGGAGCTGCTTCAGCCTATTCCGCAGCGGATTCAGCGGTGGATCAGCTGGAAAACGCCATCCAGTCCTATGATCTGCAGAAGAGGACCAACGGGTACAATACGGATTCCGCGGAGATGAATTATTATACCGCCCAGGAAAACGTGGCCCTTGCGGAGCAGAACAGGGACATATACAAGAACTTCACCAAGGCCACAACCCTTTTCGGCGTTAATGCTTCCATAGTGGGAGCGGATGCGGGGCTTGTGAACTCCGAGTCAAACCTCCGCCAGGCAAAGGTGAATCTCGAAAACGCCGAGATGGCTCTTGACAACTATACGGTAACGGCTCCTGTGAGCGGCACCATTACGGATATCGGAATATCCCTTCACAATATGGCATCATCCGCCACTGCGGCTTATACCATCGAGACCGACGCCAAGAACAAGATAGTGTTCTACGTGGCAGAGGGTACCGTGGACAGCGTGAGAGCCGGAAATGACGCCCTTGTTTCTAAGAACGGGAATGAATTTGCGGCAAAGATAATCAATGTTGGAAATACCCTGGATCCGGAAACCGGACTTTTCAAGGTGGAGGCTGCCATGGTGGACAGCTCCAATACCTTTATAAACGGCTCCACTGTAAGTATTAAGACCATCACAAGGGAGTCAAGAAATGCGATAACCGTTCCCGGGGATGCGGTCTACTATGATGACGAGCAGGCCTATGTCTTTGTGTCCGAGGATTCAAAGGCCGTAAGACGGGATGTGGAGACAGGGATCTCCGATGATGAGGGTATAGTTATCACAAAGGGTCTGGGAAAGAAGGATGATGTGATCGTTTCCTGGTCCTCACAGCTAAGGGACGGAGCCGGGATAAAGGTGATATCCGCCGAAAAAAACAGTGACAATAATGCGTCGGAGGAAAAAGGCGGCGCTGTCGCAAAGAGGATCTCGGATCCTGCGGAGATAACCGCGGGCGAGGCTTCAACAGAGATCAGTTCAGAAGAGAACGGGGAGGACAGATAAATGCGCCCCTTGATATCCGGGGTCATCAAACGCCCCGTTACAGCCATAGTATCCATTGTGGCTCTGGTGGTTTTTGCTGCTGTATCCCTTACCAGCATGAACCTGAAGCTCACGCCGGATATGTCCATTCCCTATATGGTGGTTATCACGGCTTATCCGGGAGCAGCTCCCGAGGAGATAGACGAGCTGGTCACGGATCCCATAAGCGATGCCTGCGAGTCCATATCCGGCTTAAAGCATACCATCGGACAGTCCGGAAATAACCGCAGTGCGGTTATGATGCAGTTTGCATACGGTACCGACATGGACGATGTTTATACCGACGTCCGCGAAGCTGTTGATGCCCTGAAAAACAACCTGCCTGACGGAGTCATGGATCCCGTCATCATGGAGATCGATACCTCCGCTATCTCTGATATCCAGCTGTCCATCACATCGGATAATCCGGATGAGGATGTGCTGGAGACCGTAAAGAACAGCATAGAGCCGGAACTTAAAAAGATCCCCACCCTTGCCCAGGTCACCCTTTACGGCGGAAGGGAAAAGTATATAAGGGTCGAGGTGATCCCGGAATATGCTGCCCAGTATGGACTTGATGTTTCATCCATTGCAGACGCCATTTCCAGCGTCAATTTCTCCATGCCTACGGGAACCGCCACCTTCGGAGACCAGAAGGTCTCCCTCAGTGCGGAAGTAAAATACCGGACGGTAAAGGAACTGGAGCAGGTTCCCCTTACCACCAAAACCGGACAGAATATCCATCTAATGGATGTGGCAAATGTGGGTTATGCCAATAAGGAAGCGGATTCCATAAGCCGTTATAACGGACAGAACAACGTCAGCATGGAATTAAAGAGAAAGCAGACCGAATCCGCGGTTACCCTTTCAAAGCAGGTGAATGAAAAGATAAAAGAGCTGGAGAAGCTTTATCCCTCCCTGAATTTTGACATCGTAAGCGATTCTGCCGACGAGATCGTGGACAGCCTCACGGAGGTGTTCAAAACGGTATTGCAGGCCGTGGCCCTTGCCATGCTGGTGCTCTTTATCTTTTTCGGTGACTTAAAGGGTTCCCTTATTGTGGCGAGCACCATGCCCGTTTCCCTTCTTGCAACTCTCTGCTGCATGAAGCTTGCAAACTTTGACTTAAATATCATCACTGCAGGCTCGCTCATAATCGCCGTTGGAATGATGACGGATAATGCGGTGGTGGTTCTGGAAATGTGCTTCCGAAAACGTGACGAGGGTCTTGATTTTAAGGATGCGGCCCTGATGGGAGCGGAGGTGGTCTCCAATTCCGTTATCACCTCCACTCTTACAACGGTTGTGGTTTATCTTCCTATGGCTCTCATGAAGGGGCTTTCGGGACAGATATTCAAATCCATGGGCTTTACCATTATCTTTGCCCTGATGGCTTCCATGATAGCAGCCCTTCTCCTTATCCCTCTCTGCTTTGCTTCCTATAAGCCTGTTGAGAAAAAGGATATCATCACAAACCGCATACTTGAAAAGGTGATCCGTGTATACGAGAGGCTCTTAAGGAAAGCTCTTAAATACAAGAAGACGGTGTTTCTCATTGTTATAGCCGTTATAGTCGGAACCCTGTGCCTTACCCCCTTCCTACGTACCGACCTTATGGAGACCGAGGATGAAGGGATCGCCGTGGTAAATATAAGCTTCAGGCCAAATCTGGATCTGGATGCCATGGATGAGACCGTTATGATGGTGGAGGACTTCGTAAAGGAAAGCGGCTATTGCAAAAACTATTCGGTAAATATCAACCTTTCGTCCACTTCCGCAACCGTTTATGCCTATATAGATAAGGATCTGGGGATAAAGACCCAGTCTGTGGTGGATGAATGGAATGTATCGTTAAAGAACTTTTCTCCCTTGAGCGAGATCAAGTGTTCCGCAGGTTCCTCTTCAGGGGGACTTACCAGTGTTGATACACATAATGTGGTGATAGAATCAACCAATCTGGAGCTCTTAAAGGAGAATTCAAAGGCTCTGGAAACCATGCTGAAGGGCATAGACGGCGTCCTTTATACTTCTTCCACCATCGCAGGACAGGGAAGCAAGGCCAAGGTTATTATCGACCCCGTAATGGCAAAGGCCAGGGGCTTTACGCCGAGGCAGATAGCCCAGATGGTATATGTGAACATGAACGGCACCGATGCTCTGGATGTGGATATAGACAGCAGGACCTATACGGTAAAGGTACAGTATCCGGAGAAGCATTTTGACACCATAAGCGATCTGGAAGCCATGACCTTTACCAATAACATGGGTATAAGCGTTCCCCTTACGGAGATAGGAGAGGTGAGATTTGCCTCCGCTCCCCAGGAGGTAAACAGGCGTGACGGCATGTTCCAGGCCACCGTTACTGCCTATATGACATCCACCACCAAGGATAAGGTCAGTGATGTGATCGTTAAAAAGACCGCTGAATATGAGCTTAGTCCCGAGGTTTACTACGGTACCGATATGGAGACCGAGATCATGAACGAGGAGTTCGGGGCTCTGGGAATGGCCATCGCCATCGCCATATTCCTGGTATTCGTGGTAATGGCATTGCAGTTTAATTCCATTGCGGTCTCAATCCTTATTATGATGGAAGTTCCCTTTGCTGTTGTAGGTTCCGTGCTTTATCTGATACTCACCCAGTCAAAGATCAGCATGGTATCCCTTATGGGATTCCTGATGCTCTCCGGTATCGTGGTAAATAACGGTATCATCCTTGTGGATATGGCTCTGCAGAACCAGGAAAACGGAATGGATACTATTGAAGCTCTTGTGGATTCCGGAAAGGGAAGGCTCCGCCCCATCCTTATGACAACCCTGACCACCATCCTCGCCATGATCCCCACCTCCTTAGGTTTCGGAGGAGCTGCGGATTCCATGCAGGGTATGGCGGTTGTTATCGTGGGAGGACTGGTGGTATCCACCTTCCTTACACTTATCGTGCTTCCCACCTTCTTCCTGCTCATGAATTCTGTCAGGGCGCGCTTTGCAGCCATGTCAAGGAAACAGAACGAAAAAGCTGCAAAGAAGGCTCAGGAACAGGATGAGTTCATGAGAAAGAAGCATAAGGAAAGAGAAGAAAGGGAAGAGAGATCGGAAGAGGAAAGAAAAA
>JAFVEU010000287.1 GCA_017475845.1 Lachnospiraceae bacterium
CTTTTTTAAGGACAGGAAGATCAGAAAAATGGCGGTGGCCGTTGATGAGGCTTTCTGCTTTTATTACAGGGAGAATCTCCGTTATCTTAAGGCCCTGGGGATGGAGCTCATACCCTTCTCTCCCCTCCGGGACCACAGGCTCCCCGAAGGAACGGAGGGGGTGCTTTTAGGAGGCGGATATCCGGAAGAATACTTAAGTGAGCTTTCGGAAAACCACTCCATGCTGGACTCGGTTAAAAAAGCTGCGGATTCCGGCATACTCATGATCGCCGAGTGCGGCGGCTTCATGTATCTTAATGAGGCGATAGAGGATAAGGAGGGAAAGCCCTGCAGGATGGCAGGGGTCCTGCCCGGAACCTGTAAGTGGCAGGGAAAGCTCACCCGCTTCGGCTATATAGAGCTCGGTATGGGAAGAACTTCCGTAAAAGGTCATGAGTTCCACTATTACGACTGTGACTTTAACGGTGAAGACATAAAGGTGAAAAAGGCATCCACCGGAAAGGAATACCGTGCCATGTATCATACGGAAAATCTGCTTGCCGGCTTCCCCCATCTCTACTACCCATCAGCAGTATAAAAGGATCGATCCGGCATGGGCGTTTCTTCACTTTAGATACCATGCCAGCTGAACTTGAATTCCATATGTCCGCTTGCATCAAGGAGGTATTCCGGCAGTACCCGGGCACCCCAGGAATCGTCCCCGCCGACTCCCATCTGACCGAGACTTACCCTTACAACGGTGTGAGTGACGGGAGGCAGTTCATGGTAATGGGCAGCGTTTTCCAGCTCGTGGGGAGTATAGGGCAGAGCACTGAAGCACATGGGTGCTCCCAGAGTTTCAAATCTTAATCCGCGGCCTTCGTCACTTATGACCTCGCCCCAGCGAACATCTTCCTTGTTGCCGCATTCCTGGGGAACAGGGTAGGCAGCCATGTTGTCCGCTACCTTATTCTCCCAGATCCCGATCTTTCCGCCGCCTTTACGGTCGGCATAGGTTTCTTCCGGACCTCTTCCGTACCATCTCACACGGCTTAGGGAAGGATCAAGGATGAACATCATTCCGAATTCCGGCATGTCTCCAAGTCCATCAACAGGGTCGTAGGAAAGGGTGGTATCGATCCGGCCGTCACCTCTCACTTCATATCTCACATTTACGAAGGCTTCCGGATTCGAAGGGAGTCTCAGGGTATAGGTCGTTTCCAGGGTACCGGAGCCTGCCTTTATTTCGGGAGCCATGATATCAAAGGCAGCAGTCCTTTTATGTGTGAGATACATGGAAGCGATCTTCCACTGGGCATATCTCTGGGGAGATAAGCTTCCAAGATCGTTGTCCACCGGAGCCCGCCAGAAATTGGGCATGGGGATCCTGTTACCCCTTATGTATTCCCTGCCGCCGTATACGTAGGAGGTCACGCCTCCCTGGCCGGGGGAAAACATGATGGAAAAATCCCCGTTACGGGCACCGTAGTTCTGGGTTCCTTTTATCACCTCAAAACCGCCGGCATCGGATGCTTTTCCGGGATTCCCGGTCTTACCGTAAAGGAAGCTGTACTGGTCAAAAGCCACCTCGTGTCCTGCGGGAGCATAGTCCGTAGCCTTTCTTAACCTGAATGAAACGATATAGGTATATTCCCCTTCTTCCACGGGTCCGGGATAGGGGAGATAAAGGGTCTCCTCCCCTAAGGGTTTGACGTCCGTATCAAAGGGCAGCTCTTCGATCTTTATCCCGTCCTTAAGTACCGTCTGAAAGGCAGCATATTCCGCTGTTCCTGTGAAAAGCTGCCTGTTCTTTATACAAACCGTCTTTTCCCTTATGATGCATTCCACGGGTCTGTAATCATACTTAACCTCCTGCATTTTCGGGCCCGGACGGCGGTCGCCGTACAATAACCCGTTGCCGGAAAAGCTGTATTCACTGGGTCTGTCGCCGAAGTCACCGCCGTAGCAGAGAAGAGGATTCCCGTTTCTGTCCTTTGTCATCAGGGTCTGGTCTATAAGATCCCAGATAAAGCCCCCCTGGAACCTGGGCTCTGAATGCATGAGCTCCCTGTATTTATGCAGTCCTCCGCAGGAATTTCCCATGGCATGGGAATATTCGCAGAGGATAAAGGGTTTTTCGGGATGCTCTTCTATGAATTTTTTTACATTTTCCGCAGAGGTATACATCTGGGATTCCATGTCAGAGGTGTCGTTCCGCCGTCTGTCATTGAAGATGCCTTCATAATGTACGGGTCTGTCGGGATCCAGGCTCCTGAAAAGATCACTCATATGGGCTATGACTTCTCCGCCGAAGGATTCATTTCCAACAGACCAGATAAGGATGGAAGGGTGGTTCTTATGGATCTCGAAATTGCTCCGCACCCTGTCAAAAAGCATGGGCTCGTATTCCATATGGTCGGAGGGCAGGATGGTCTCCGGATGTTCCTTTGCAAAGGGAGTGCACCAGGTGCCGTGGGTCTCCATATTGGTCTCGGCTATCATATAGATACCGTATCTGTCGCAGAGATCATAGAGATATTGATCATCCGGATAATGGGAGGTGCGGAGGGCATTTATGTTATTTGCTTTCATTGTAAGGACATCGGATAAGGTCTCTTCAGGGCTTACGCTCCGCCCTGAAAAGCAGGAGAATTCATGCCTGTTGACACCGTTGAATTCTATCCTCTTCCCGTTTATGCACATGATGCCGTCTTTTATCTCAAAGCGCCTGAAGCCCACATTCTGCTCAATCCTCTCAACATCATTGCCCTTTTCGTCCGTTAAGGTAAGGACCAGACGGTAGAGATAAGGTTTTTCAGCGCTCCAGAGCATGGGGGAGGGGATATGGTAATCAAGGTCAAGCTCCGGAAGGAGCGGGACTTCATCCCGTAGGACAGGACCCGTTCCGGCGTCAAAGAGAGTGAGGGAAAGGCTTCCGCTGCCCTTTATCAGCATATGTATCTTTAATGAAGCGTTTTTAAGATCCTCATCCGGGATCGCCCTTATTCCGATATCCTCAAGATGTACAGCGGGAACGGAATAGATGAAAACAGACCTGAAGATCCCCGAAAAGCGGAAGAAATCCTGATCCTCAAACCAGCTTCCGAGAGTCCATTTGAACACCATTACAGCCAGCTTGTTGATCCCCGGCACCAGCTGCTTTGTGATATCGAATTCCCCGGCATCAAAGCTGTCTTCCTTATACCCGATAAACTGTCCGTTCAGCCAGACGGCGCCTCCGGATTCGATGCCTCCGAAATATATCCTGGCTCCGAAGCCTTCGGGTATACCGGGGCAGTCGAAATACTTAACGTAGCACCCTACGGGATCGTACTTTTCCGGAACCCTGCCGGTCTCTACATTTTCATTTCCGTCCCAGGGATAGGCGGTGTTTGTATAGTGAGGCCTGCCATAGCCCTGAAGCTCCATGTGCCCGGGGACCTTTATCTTCTCCCAGTCCCGGCAGTCCATCTCATTCTTATAAAAGTCCTGCCTTGATGAAGCGTAGTTTTCCGCATATTCAAAATTCCATTCCCCGTTAAGATCCAGGATAAGGGATGATCTGAAACCGCTCCTTCCGTCAGGCTGCATCGCATTAAAATAAGCTCTGGCCGGAAGCCTGTTCACCGCAAAGGCCTCCGGGTCGCCGATCATTCTGATATCAAAATCCATAAAAGCTGTCCTTGTTTACCATGATTTTCCGACACCTGTATCATTATAGCAAAAATTATGCTATAATCCCAATTCGGAAAAACAGGGGAGAAGTGTTCCGGGAGAAAAACAGTTTTCTCCTTCAACATCAGAACGGAGGTACGGAAATGTAAAGAGTCGTAAAGTTCTTAAAGGAAGCGGAAACATATTACCTTGCCACAGTGGACGGCGACCA